>JAPOYW010000102.1:8060-12253 GCA_026706425.1 Gammaproteobacteria bacterium | reverse complement strand
GATCTCTGCACCTTGTCGGACACGCCGCGCCGGACGATCCGGTACTACGTTCAGGAAGGGTTGGTCGACCGGCCCGAGGGGATCAAGCGCGGGGCGTACTACACGCAACGGCACCTCGAGCAGTTAATGGCGATACGCACCTGGCGGCGCGCCGGCATCAGCCTGGAACGGATCCGCGAACTCGCCGCCGGCACAAACGAAAGTACGCCGCAACCGCCGCCGCCCGCGGCGAAGGCCGGCGACATCGCGCTGCACACCCACGTGACACTGGCGCCGGGCGTCGAACTGGTCATCGACCCGTGCGAATCCGGATTGAACGCCGAAGCCGTCAGGGCGCTGGTCCGCCGCGCAACATCCATAGTCAACGAGCCTAGGAAAAACACATGACATCGACACAATCAGCGGCGCTTTGGACCCAAGAGGGCGAAACACCGGCACTCGAAGCCGTGGGCATCACCGCCGAGATCGATGATCTCATTGCCCGCGTACACGCCTCGCAACGGTACCGCAATCCGCACGACCGCCACATCGAAGTGGTCTATACCTTTCCGGTACCGACCGGGGCGGTTCTGCTCGACTTCGAGGTGGAGCTCGGCGAGCGCAGGCTCGTCGGCACGGTCGTCCCGAAGTCCGACGCCGAGGAAGGCTACGAAAACGCCATCACAGACGGGGATACGGCGGTGCTGCTGCAGCAAACGCAGCCGGGGCTCTTCACCGCGAACCTGGGCAATCTGGCACCCGGCGAATCCGCTTCCCTTCAGTTCCGCTACGGGCTTCTGCTGCGCTGGAACGGCGACGAGGTCCAGCTTTCGCTGCCGACGACGATCGCGCCCCGCTACGGCGACCCCGCGTCGGGCGGCCTGGAGCCGCATCAGACACCCGAGGTCACTTTCGGCCAAGGCCCGTCGTTCGACTTCTGCGTCAACGTTCGCGGCGTACTGCGAGAAGCGAAATGGAGCTCCGCATCGCACCCGCTAACCGTCGAATCGCACATGGTCGACGACGACGGGCGGCGAACCCGCATAACGCTGGCCCGTCCGACGTCGATGGACCGGGACATCGCGCTGTGCGCAACCGCACCGACCGCGACAGGCTCGCAAGTCCAACTCGCCCCCGACGGCGACGGCTGGGTGGTACACATGAGCTATCGGCCCGACGCGCTGGAACAGCAGCCGGAAGCTCCGCCGCGAGCCATCAAGATCGTGCTCGACTGTTCGGGCTCGATGGGCGGCGACGCCATCGCCCAAGTACGAGTCGCCGGCGAGCGCATCCTCGACAGCCTGCGACCCGGCGACCATTTCGATATCGTCGCCTTCGGCAGCAGCCACCGCATGCTGTTCGGCCGAGCCCTGCCGGCAACCGGTGCCAACGTGGACTCGGGGCGCGACTTCGTGCGCAGTCTCGATGCCGACATGGGTGGAACCGAGATTGGGGCCGCCTTGGATGCCGCATACGGCATCCCGACCGATACCGAAGTCCACCAGCCCCACGTGCTCCTGATCACCGACGGGCAGGCTTGGGACAGCAAACCCGTAATCGACGCAGCGCGCCGGTCGGGGTACTGCGTGTTCACGGTCGGCGTCGGCAGCACCGCCGTCGAGCCGTTCGTCCGCGGCCTCGCCGAGGCCACGCGCGGCGCCTGCGAACTCGTGGTGCCCAACGACGACATGGCCGGACGCATCCACCGCCATTTTCAGCGCATTCTCGGCGGCAGCGCCAAGTTCGCCCGGGTGCGGTGGCCGGCGTCGCCGTCGCACACGTCGCCGGATCCGCTACCGCCGCCCTACTCAGGCGATACGATGCACATATTCGGCTGGTTCGACGACATGCCGGACGGCGAGATCATTGTGGAACTCGACCTGGCGGACGGCACCAGAAGCGTCGAGCGTTTCTGTATTCCCACCCCTCCGAGCGGTACCCAGTCACGCGGCCCCGGCGCCGCCGAACTCGACCCCTTCAAGGGGATTGCACACGACATCCCGCGACTCGGCGCCGCTTGCCGGCTTGCCGAGGTCCGCGATCCCCACCAAGCGACCGCACTCGCGACGCGTTACCGGCTGGTGAGCGAGTGGACGCACTGCGTGGCGCTCGCAATCAGGGTGGAAGCCGACAAGGCGACCGACCTTCCCACATTGGTCAAGGTGCCGCACGTCATGGCAGCCGGTTGGCACGGACTCGGCACGGTGATGGAGCACCGGGCACCAACTAGCATCGACCCACCACTCGCGGCTGCGGAACGATTCTCCGATCAAAGCGTATCGATGCGCGGCCGCTCCCACTTCCGCCGCCGCGCGACCGCCTACAGCCGCTCGCTGCCATCCGGCGACGACCACGCCGACTTCGTCGCGACGCTGCGCAACCGTGCCCTGCCGCCGATATTGAGCATCGACTACGTGCGGGATCTCGGGCTGTCCGACGAAGTGGTCGAGGCGCTTGAGCGAGCGGTCGACACCGGCGGCACTGAGCATGCCGTGGTTGTCGCCTTTCTGCACCTGATGTGCCGCTCCGAACCCGGACGCACCTTGGACCGCGCCATGCGCCGCCACCTGCGCCGTGCGTACAGAAGCCTATCGCTGAACGCGGGCATCGAAGCAGCCGTGGGCCGCGCGTTCGAACTCTGGCGATCCGCGGAAGCGCAGATCGAATAGGGACCAACGAACAACGTTGCGATGCTTGATGCTGTTCATGAACGCGAACCGGTGACCGAGCGCGAGCGGTGTGCCTCGAGCGTCGTCAGAGCTTGACATGCCAAGCAGGTGACACTATATATGGTGTCCCCATGAGCCAGACCAAGCGGGACGTCCGCGGCGCAATAGACCGCCTCTCGACCCGCGGGAACATTCGATGCAACGACATGATCCGATTGCTGGAGGGGCTGGGCTTTGCCGTCCGTGACGGCAAAAAGACCGGTCACAAGGTCATTACCCATCCGGAGCTGGTGAACTTCACGTCGGCGTCAATCACCTGCGGCCATGGTCGAAACCCGCAAGTGAAACCCATCTATGTGGCGAGAATGAGACAGCTTCTGGCGACACACGCAGACGGTCTGGAAGAACTGAAGGAGGACAGAGATGACGACAACGGTGAATCCCTACGCTTACAGCATCACGGTCCGGAAGATCGACTTTGACGGCGACTCCCACTTCGAGGCCCGCGTGAAGGAGCTCCCCGATGTCCGCGAGTACGGGGCATCTGCCGGGGAGGCCTACGAATTGGCGATTGACACCATTGAAACTGCGGCGGCAATGTTCGCTGAAGAAGGCAGGTCTTTCCCTTCGCCGGTTGTTGTCCAAGATGACTTCAGTGGGCGCGTGACGTTGCGGCTATCGAAGAGCTTGCATCGCGCCCTGGCACAAAGCGCCGGGGACGAGGGCGTCAGCCTGAATCAACACCTTGTCAACGTGTTGACCCATGACCAGGGATTCGGCGCGGGCGGAAAGATCTCCGCATACGCGTTCGTTTCGAGTGCACTGGGTCGTCGGAGAATTCTGGCGCCAGTCAGCCGGGCGCCGAGCGAGGATGCAGATCCTTGGCAAGAGGTTCTGACGCCACGAAAACAGCTGCGCTTGGCAGCTGATCTTGCAGCGTAGGCAGTTGGGTTAGGAAGACCCGATGAGCGACGCGCTGCAACTTGCCATCGATGCACTGACGATCGAGGATGTCAGCATTCGGTCCATGAGGGCCGAGATGGCAGATGGGTACGACCCAAAGTTCGACCCGGACGCCGAGGCGCTCGATGTCCAACTCAAACACGTGGTTAGCTCGTTTGAGCTAGTTGACGTTGGGAACGAGGAACAATCCGTCGAGCTTCTCCGGGTGTTCATCGATCTCGGCGTTCGTTGGGTTCGGCCCGCCGCTCCTGACGCGGGGGAAGATCCGGATGACCTTTCAGAGTCAGCGAATAAGGCCGCTGCCATCGAAGCAGTGTTGATCGCCGACTACTCCATGGAGCACAACCCCGGCGAAGATGCGCTGGAGCAATTCGCCCAGCAGAACGCAAGCTTCCACGTCTGGCCATATTGGAGGGAGTTTGTCTCCAATCAGTGCCTGAGGATGAACTTGCCGAAGCTCGTCCTACCGACGCGCCAGTTCTACCGTCCCCCAGGGGAGTGACCGCTGTCCATTCGTGCCGGAGCGCGAAGGAGCAACCATGACAGAGCTCACCCATAACCGCCGGGACTGCACGGGAACAT
>JAPOYW010000102.1:0-8050 GCA_026706425.1 Gammaproteobacteria bacterium | reverse complement strand
GAACGGACTGGACCGGGACCACGGCAAGACCTACTGCGTGTTCCTCTGCTCGGGTTGGGAGCAACCGTGGAGTATCCCGCCGAGGTGGTCGAGTATCCCCGTGTCTTGACCTCGATGACCCCTTGCGGTTTGTTGGCGCCCCAAACCACCATGTCGAAACGCCCTTTTCTGGACAGGTTGTCCGCGGGTCGTCCCATGCCCCCACGCGCTTCACGAAGTGCATCGCGCACGTTGTGCTCAAGCGTCACCCACTTGACGCTGTCAAGTCGATGGACGGCCTTCGCAACGCCCATGGTCCCGACATATTCAGGCGGCGGCCCCCACCAGCCCGACCACGACTCGTAAGTCCTTTGGGCATTCACCAAACCGCGCTTGGCCGCAGCGGCAGACTAGGTCGGGGAGGTAGTTCCGATTACCGACGCGCGTCAACGCACGTAGCCAAGCCGCTGCCCCACTACCCGTGACACCAAGTGTCTCCAACTCTCTCAAGCCGGCTACCAATTCCTCACCTCCGGTCCGGAGGCCGAGTACGGATCGAAGTGTCGTTGCGCAAGGGCTTCGCGGCAGCAGGCCGGTGTCCAGAGCGGATGCCAGCTTTTCACGTAGAAGGGGTGGCAGCGCACCCAGTGAATCGATCATAAGGGCGCGGGGAAGAAGGCGGCGGCGTCCATTCCTAGGACCGGTACGACCAATGCGCGATCAAGGTAGTCGTTGCGCATCTCGCAGGAGGTCTCGGCGATCAACGTGCAGCCGTGGCAGGCGGCACCGTGGAGATAGGCGTTCCTCATGCTCTCTGCCGGCGCGTGTTGGGCACAGATTGGATCGTTGGAGCACAACTGACCCATACGCAGCGCTTCGGCAAGGTGGTCCTCGATATGGCGGGCCTGTTGGACAAGGCCGCCCAAGGTGCCTTCTGCGTCAGGCGTTCCGGTGTAGACGAGGAGGCCGTATCGCCCGTTCTCCGCATAGATCCGCTCCCTGAGCGAACTGGCGGGATAGCCGCACCGCATCGCCAGCGACTGAATGAGGAGGTGCGCCAACGTATGTAGCAGCACATAGGGGCCCCCGGGAAACGCCATTTTGACCTTCCGATTCTCCACCCATGCTGCGTGGCCGAGCCGTAGTTCATCGAGTCGGCGCCTCACTTCCGGAGCGTGTTGCCACTGGTCCACCGCGTCCGAGCGTAGCTGTACGAAAACACCCTCGCCGCGATTCTCGATGGCCGGGTAGTACCAGGATGGCTCCAAGGCGATCTCGGCACGTTCCACATCTGTGTCGTACTCACCGTGGATGTCCCGCATGGCCGCTTCCAGACGAGTGAAACCGATCAGCGCTAGGACCTCTCTGAGGCGATGGAGCTGTACGACGGCTTCGACTCCAACGCTAAGTTCCGAGGTTCGCCAGACGGCCTCAGGCAAGCGCCGCGCATGGAAGTTCGGATCGACGGGTATGTCGTCGCCGAAGCCCTCCTGGGCACCGAGGAGCGCCTCCAGCTCGACCTCCTTCACATGCCTTTCGACGCCAGAGCCGCTCTTTTCCGGGGGAGAGTTCGGCATCCGCGGTTTGATCCTTGCGATGGCTTCGAGGACCTCATCGTCGTCGAACGCGTCGAGGGCAGCCGCGATCTTCGGTTTCTTCTTCAGGATCGTGAGTTCCACCGCGCTGTCGACGATCGAGAGATCCTCCCAGTTCTCGGCCACGACGCTGTCGACCGCCGTACCGCGGTCGGGAAGAGACAGGACACTGACGATCTGGGGAAAGTAGGCGTTGGAGGCGGTCCGAATGAGGAGTCGGCTGGGCTGGCTGCAATCCTCTTCCGTGTTCAGGCCCAGCCATGGCCGCGTACCGCGGCAGGTGCCAAGCGGGTTCTGGTCGAGCTCTGCGGCTTCGTAGAGGGAGCGCCGCTTGCCGCACTCGCATCGGATGCTTAGTTCCGCAAGGTCTCCGGTCGTGCCGCGCTCGTCCATCCACAGTTGCCGGCGGCAGTTGTCGGCCGGGCCGTGCACGAAGCCAGGCCAGTCCAGATCGTCCACATGGCCTCGTGGGCAGGCGCGAACGAAACGGGTCGGCACGACGTCCTGACCGTCGAACCGGCCTCTATCGTCTAGGGACTTGCGATGCACGAGACGCCGGGAGCGTTCCTGGTCGCCGTCGTTGTCCTCCTGAACGACGAACCATTCGGGAAACCGCCACGCTCCGATCCCTCGCGGCGATGCCCAGGGTTCGTCGGGCGCAGGCGGGGGCGCGTACAGTCTAGGCGAGGGGCATCGGTCAAGTTTCGAAGGACGCTTGCGAGGCGAGGCTCGACGATCTCGTCCAAGTCCTTCGGCCAAGTATCAAGGCCGCCCATGATCGCCGAGTGTCGCGGCAGATCGACCAGCGCACCGGGCCCGTAGGTCGTGATGACCTGGCTCTGGCGAAGCTGCCCGTCCGTCATGACGCGCTGCCTGCACTTCGCGCGGTGAGTTCCAGCAACCGCAGATTGACTTCGGGCTCCACGTCCCGGAGCGAACGGTTGGCGCGGAACTTGGCGTGGTGGTTCGTCTCGAAGTCCTTCTCCAGCATCTCGCGCAGCAGGGGTCGCGGCCCTCGGTGTTCGTAACGTTGGTACTGCACGTCGGTGTTCGCCTCGTGGTAGTCCCTAAGAACGGCAAGCCATGAGTCGAGCAAGTCCACGACCCGATTCTGCACACTGCGCAGCCGCTCATTGCGCTCCGCGTCGTCCACAATCGGCTGCAGATCGACGCGTTCCTGGAACGCGTCGATGAGCTTGCGCTCCAATGCTACTCGGACCGCATCCAGTTCTTCGACGCCACGCGGAGGCGTCAACTTCGCCTCGGCATGCCGCGCCAGCCCCACCATTGCACCAGCGAAACCCCGATCAAGGGCCCGCGCCGAGAACGGCGTGACGCTGGATACCTCCACCGACCGGTAGAACGTCTCGTGGTAATGACGGAAACGTTCGTAGTGGGAGCGGTCGCGCGGCTTGTGCGCGTTCAGCAACGTCACGACCAATCCCGGTCGTTTCTCGTCCCGCCCGACGCGGCTCGTCGCCTGGATGTATTCCGCGTGGGTCTTGGGTTGGCTCAGCACCACGATCAGCCCGAGACGCGGGATGTCGAGCCCGAAATCAGGTGGAGTTCGTCCTGGATCACGAGATCGGGTGCCCCAATCGACCGTGGGAGCCTCGTGCCACTGCGTGGTTCGGCCGGGCCATAGAAGCCCGATGCGTCGTAACGGTCGGCGCCTCCAAGCAACGCCCCCGTCTCGGCGCGCCATGGCAAGGACGCGAACTTGTCGACCGTGGCGATCAGGAACGCGGGCAGTCGACGATAGATGGATTCGTCAACAGCTACGATCGGCAGCGGTCGTTCGCTGAACTCGCAATCGAAGTTCGTACACGCGACGCGGAGTTCCTTCGGCTCGTCATCGTTCGGTAGAAGGTTGAACGAGGCCGCTTCGAAGCGAGAGCCGCACCATGGGCAGTTCTCGAGCGGGATCGGCGACGGGTTGCCACGCGGATTCGCCTTGAACCGCCTAGTCTTGGCTCTGGCCGAATCCGATGTCCTCTCGCCTCGTTTGCCCATGAAGTTGGGCGTTGCGGCTTTCCCCACCCAAAGACCGATCTCGAACGGCCACTGCCCGTACCGATCCGGATCCGCCTCCCGTTCGAGTTCCAAAGCGCATACCAGACCGGACGCGCGGGCGAGCTGATCAAGGGTGAGCAGCCGAAGGGTGTACCGCATGATCACCGCGACGCCGGCACCGCTTGGCCCGCTCGCCGGTGCGTCACCCAACAACAAACGGCCCCGGAACCGCCGGAGCACCATAGCGAACGCGGCCAATCCCAGGTATGCCTCGGTCTTGCCGCCACCCGTAGGGAAGAAAAGGAGATCCACGACCTGACGCCGGGGATCGCGCGGTCCACGATTCCCGGAAGGTTCAACAGGAAGAATGCTAGTTGGAACGCGCGCCAACTTGGTGGCTCGTCGTCGAACTCCTCGGGCAAGCGCTGACGAAGTGCGAAGGCCACTGCGCGGTTCGCCACCCGGAACGCGTCGAGGGCGTCTTGGTCCTCGGCAAGTACTGCTATGCCATGTTCCATTCGATCCGCAGCGTGGCCGGCCCGGCGCACGAGTTCGAATGCCGTTTCACGTCGCTCACCGTTGAACGTCGAAGCGTCCGTGCTCTTGTCCTTGATCCAATCCCGGTATTCCTTGACCAGCGGTTGCAGCGCGGCACTTGCCGCAGATCCGTCGGGCAGCTCGCCGAGCGCTTCCATGCCAAGCTCAGCACCGGCAACACTAACCGTCTCTGTGCTCTCCACGGTTGCGCTTGGGATCCAAGTCGAACGCAATACCCGGCAGCCGCCATCGACAAGCTCCCAATCCGCCGAGACACCGTGCCCCGTCGCATACTCAGGCGTATCCGCGTAGTGCAGGTCCGCCACCTGATCGTCCCATGCCAAAGCCCGAGCCCCCCGCGGGTCCGGGCGTGCCACGACGGGATGTTCGGCACGGACCTCGATCTCGGCCTGAAAGACGTAGCTGGCATCCGCATCCTTCTCGTTCGGGGCTCGTTGATTGACCACAAAGACCGACACCGAACGCGAGCCGGCGGGAATCTCCGCCAGGCCACGAGTGTCCACGCTTCGTACGGCCACGTTCAGCTTGAGCCCTCTCGAGTCGGGTACGTCGTATTGCTTGGATCCCGCAAGGGCTACGTCGACGACCCGCTCCATAGGTGTACGCTGCCAGACCTTCAATGGCTTGCCGTCGGCGCCTTGGACCTCGGATCGTTCGTAGTCACCCCAGCGAAGTGTCACACTCGCCGTGGATGTCTCCTTGCGGACCAGGAAGCTCAAGCCTATGGATGACGGGAAATAGGCCTTCTTGGCGCTTCTTCGTTCTTCCACCGACTCCTCTTCGAGGCCGACAGCTTCCGGGACGACCTCGACCTCGTCGTCCTCATCGGCATCTGCGCTCGCCCCCTCGGGCGACCCAGTCGGTATCAGGAAACCCGTCAGATACCAGTTTGACGGTCGGACGTACTCGGGCAACCGTTCCGCCGCGAGTTCGTGGCGCGCATCCGGGCCGATCAGGTCGAGACGCAAGGCGCGGACCAGCCGATCGCGGACGTCCTCGGAGTCGACAGGCCGTGACGACCTGTCCGCATGGCTGTGGGTGTCGCCCGTTTTGTCTTCCGCCGTCGAGGCCCCTACGACGAAACCCTCGTCGGGCAAGAGGCCATTGGGAAGGGGATCCGTCTGCCGTTCAATCACGAATGGATCCTGCAGATTGGACGTATCGGCCAGATACCATCCTGCCTGTGCCGCCTCGTCGATCAGCGCTCGCAGGTCCAATCCGCCGTCGTGGAACTGGGCCAGGCGTTCGGGCGTGACTTCGACAACAAGGTGGCGAGCCAGCCCGTCTTCCGCGTCGACCATAAGGGCTAGGTAACAGCCACCCTGATCGTCCCGAGCCTCGAACAGCTGGGGTCCGTCGTATTCGAACAGCGTCGCGACGTGGTGGATTGTGGTCACGTCGTCTCCACGACACATCGCGTCAGCACATCGTAGTCAGCCAACGGCCACCACGTGTGATGCGACGGTCGCCCGGTCTGTTGTATCCGGCCTGCGCCTGACCCCAGCAAGAGCCGGCAGATCAGGCGCCCCCGTAGTGAGGGGAGCTCCCGTGCGAGCTCGGAGTCGGACCGTTGGGTTTAAACCGACAGGCCTCGCGCTTGGCACTCCGTGATGCCGACGAAGATGTGACCAGGTTTCTCGGCTCGTTGCGAGCGGAAGTCAATGTCCGTCGGCGGATTCGTCCGGACAAGCCGAAAGACGACAACATCCTGTTCGACATCCCTAGCGGCCTCTGGAGGGCAATCTTGCGGCAGAACTTCCTTGTACATCACCAACACCCGACGGCAATCACGGCCATGGACCCTAGGATGGACACGTTGTCGTGCTCAAGTCACTCGAACAAGGCAGGCTAATATGTATTGACTGACCGGGAAGTGGTCCGTAGGCAGCGTGGCTGACCGTTACCGTCGATACGCCTGCCTGTGTCGCACAATCCTGCGACACGCCCGCCTTTACAGAGACTCCCCAACCATGTGCCGGGTGAGGCTCCGCCGGCAATGCTAGTCTTCGCTGCCGTTCCCGTCCGACGAGTCTTCCCGATCAGGCCCGCCGCGCGACCGACTTGCTAGCCATGTATTGAGCGTTCGGAATGCAGGCGCACTCAAACCGGCAAGCCCGAAGATGATCGCGACGGCCGTGTTGCCCACATACACTGCCAGCCCGCCCACGGCGACCATGCCCAAGCCAATCGCGATGGCACCTAAGGTATGCAGCCGTTGATTCGCTCCGCTGCGAAGCAGTGCCTTCGCGTGGGCATGCATCAGAGCCAAAGGGCCATCCAAGACCTTGGCGCCGTACCCCGGCACAGCCGCTTCGTAACCAGCCACGTCTTGCGGAGACGGTGTAGGACCGGACCACGACGTGGAGATGGACAGAACCTGCCGAACACTTTCTGCGGCCGCGAGCACACGTGCGCGGTCGTCCTCGGGAAGTCTAGCGAGTTGCGAAACGAGCTTGGGGTCGGTATCGACCACCCCATTGGGTCGTTCCTCTTCCTGATCGCCGGTTTCGCTGTCGCTCACGAACCAACTGCTTGTTCAGCGGGCACATCGTCCCGGTCCAAGCGCTTCGCACGGAGGAGGTCCCAAATCACATGCGTCTGCCGCTTCACGTCTCGTTCGAGCACTCCCATGATCTCCTCTCGGGCGAGGACGAGTGATTGAACCATGTCGTGTCGAGCGGTCGCCTCAGCCTCCCGATCGGGTTGCTCCGCACGCAACAGCCCCTTCCAAGTTACGTAGCAGGTGCGGACATCTGCATTCACCTGCGCGTAGTCGACGAGGTAGTCGAGCCACGGATCGGTTTGCGCGGACTCATCCTCGGGGGTCATTGGCGGACTGAACATGTCGCACAACAACGCCAGCAATTCGCGGGTGGTGGATTCGGCCCGATCAGAACCGAGGTGCGGTACCGTAAGCCTTGAGGCAGACAGAGGATTGGATACACCCATCATCGGTTCGATCAGTTGATCGGCCTGCTCCTTATCCGTCGCCCAGTGCGGTCGGGTCTTCACGGCGAATCTCCTTGTACTTGGAAGGCGCATCAACCTGATGCTACTAGAGGCGGTCTAGACCCCGCAACCAAACGAACCGTGATGCACACAAGTAGGCCAGCTGGAGACTCGCCTAACAGAGCCGCCCAGATGGCTCGGCAACAACGATGCAGGAAAGCTCGACGCGGTTTCCCCAGGTGGCTCAGTCGCAGTGCTTCTGCTCGATCCCCTAACCGAGTCGGACATAACGGAGATTCTGCATGAAAACAACAGCATCGAAGATCCGCGAGCTTTCATTGCCAACGCCCGGAGCACTGGCTTCGAGGGGTTTCTCGCCAATCCCCTGACCCTAGGCATTTTGGCCAAGACCGCAGACGAAGGCAGATCCCCGGACAGCCGGTCGGACGCGTTCGAGAAGGCTTTCCGAACGATGGTCGCGGAACACAACGACGAACACTTGGGCGCTCGACTCCCTGCCGACGCGGACCAGATCCTCGACACCGCAGGCAGGCTATTCGCGACACTCCTCATATCGGGTGCCGCAGGTTGCGCCCGCAACCCGAATGCCGCAAGCGAAGACTATCCCTATATGGCGGCATGCGGTCGTGGCAACGCGGAATGCCGCGAGGCGGTTGGCACGAAGCTCTTTTCGTACCTTAAGGAAGGTCAGGTTGTGCCCGTTCACCGCCACGTCGCCGAGTTCCTAGGCGCACGACACCTCGCGTCGCTCATCCGGGACGGGCTGCCAGCCTCACGTGTCGTGGCCCTGATGGCAGGACCGGATGGTGGGATCGTCACCCAACTGCGGGGGTTGGCCGGTTGGCTTGCCGCCCATTCGCCAGAGGTGCGCCTCGACTTCATCGAGAGGGATCCCGTCGGCGTAGGTCTCTACGGCGACATCAAGTGCTTCTCCC
>JAPOYW010000441.1 GCA_026706425.1 Gammaproteobacteria bacterium | reverse complement strand
CATTCTCGCCTCGCTGGGTCTCGGTGTTTGGGTCGGCCTGCCGTTCTCTCCGCCCATCTCGCCGGCACCAACCATCGTGCTGATGATCGTGGTGGCGAACTGCGTGCACCTGCTCGTGGCGTTGCAGCAGCGGCTGCGCTCCGGGGACTCCAAGCACGACGCCATCGTCGAAGCCTTGAGAATCAACCTGCATCCGGTGTTTCTGGCGAGCCTCACGACGGCGCTCGGTTTCTTGAGCATGAACTTCTCCGAGGTGCCCCCCTACCGTCACCTCGGCAACTTCGTCGCCTTCGGTATCGCCGCGTCCTTCATTCTGTCCGTCACCTTTCTGCCGGCATTGCTCTCGCTTCTGCCGGTTCGCGCCGCGAAGGAGCGACGGCTCCGTATGCCTTCGATGAGGGTCGTTGCCCACTTCGCGCTGCGCCACAAGAAAGCGCTGTTCTGCGGCTGGCTCGTGGTTGTCCCGGCGATGATCCTGGCGATTCCGCGCAACGAGCTCAATGACGTCCTGGTTCATTTCTTCGACGAGAGCGTCGAGTTTCGACAGGACACGGATTTCATGGACGAGCACCTGAGCGGCAATACCCTGCTCGAATACTCGCTCCAAGCATCTGCCGAGGGCGGCGCCACGGATCCGCTTTTCCTCGCCGAGGTCTCGAACTTCGCCGAGTGGTTTCGAGAACAACCCCCGGTACGCCACGTGGCGGTCATCACCGACACCTTCCAGCAACTCAACCAGAGCATGCACGGCGACGACCCCGCCCAATACCGAATTCCGGAAAGCCAGGAGCTGGCGACCCAGTACCTGTTGCTCTACGAACTGTCGCTTCCCCAGGGGCTCGACGTGAACAACCAGATCGACAGATCCAGATCGGCCACACGCGTGTCGGTGTCGGCCCAGACGCTCTATTCGCAGGAGGTGCTCGACTTGAACGCCCGCGCGGAGGCCTGGCTGCGAGAAAACGCATCGCACGTAGCCGCTGTCAGCGGCACCGGTCCCGCAACGCTGTTCGCCTACATCGGGCAGCGCAACATTCGCGCCATGCTGATCGGGACCGTGGTCGTACTGGTCGCGATTTCCGCCATCCTGCTATTCGCCCTGCGATCACTGCGGCTCGGCTTGATCAGCATCGTTCCCAATCTGCTACCCGCCGTCCTGGGCTTCGGGGTCTGGGGGTTGACGGTGGGACAGGTGGGCCTCTCGTTGTCCGTGGTGGTGGCCATGACCATCGGCATCGTCGTGGACGATACCGTGCATTTCCTGAGCAAGTACCGTCGCGCGCGGCGGGAATACGGGCGGAATCCCGAGGAAGCGGCGCATTATGCCTTCGACACGGCCGGGCGGGCTCTCGTCACGACGACGGTCGTACTGGTGGCCGGGTTCCTGATATTCGCCTTTTCGCCGTTCGTTCCCACCGCCCAGGTTGGGGTCCTCACCGCGATGATCATCGGCTTTGCGCTCATTGCCGACCTCTCGCTCCTGCCGGCGTTGTTGACGGCGGTGGACCGGGATTCCGCATAGCGAAGCCAAGAAGAAAAAAAGATAATCCCGTTGGGCTTGTCCATGAGGAGGCTTGAGGCGCGGTCGTGTTCAACAACCCCTTCGACTCGTTCCACAATACCGTTGCCGAGGCAAAGAAAGAGCGCGAGCAACTAGACCGGCTGCTGACGATCTCCACGCCCCGGGAACGTCTGCTCGTGGCGGCAATCGCGGCGTTGTTGGTCATCCTCGCGGCATGGCTCTTGTTCGGCAACGTACACCGTAGCGTCGCTCTGGAGGGTGTGCTGATCGAGCCAGCCCAAACGTCCGAGGAGAACCGGTCCGTGCAGGCGCTCGTCTGGATACACCGGGGCGTCGCGCCGGACATTGCGGTCGGCATGCCTGCATTGCTAGAGCTAGCGGTCAAAGCCGGCGACGCCGCCGCCCTGGACGGCGAGGTCGCGGCAATTTCCGCTGTACCGCTGTCCGAGGTACCCGCGTTCGGATCATCGGCACCGGTGTCCATACACCGCGTCGATATCACCCTCGATGAAAGCCTTGATTTCGGATCCCTTGCGGCCATGGAGTGCCGGGTCGTCATCGAGGTCGGCAGACAATCGCCGCTCGCGCTATTCGGAATGAGGCCATCGTAGGATGCCACGACGCGCCTCGAACGAGGCTAGGCACAACGGCGTCTCGGAGCCCTCCGCTGGGGAGCGCGAGGGGCTGCCCCTTCCATGAACAAGTACGTCCTTTGTTGCCTGGCGGTCAGCGCCGCCTCGCCGGCGCGCCCTGGCGTGCGCGTTGGAGAATTCGCGGAGCGAATTCTCGGGGCGACCGCGAAGCGGTCGCGTCTCGTATGAAAGAACCCTCCAAAAAGCGGGTAACGACGCCGATTCTCCTGCAGATGCACGCCTCGGAATGCGGGGCCGCCTGCCTCGGCAGCATATTGGGCCACTTCGGACGCTGGGCACCGCTTACCGAGCTGCGCGAAAAATGCGAGGTGAGCCGTGACGGCAGCAGCGCCGCAAGCATCATGCGCGCCTCGCGACACTATGGCCTCGAATGCAGTGGCTTGAGCATCCGGGCCGAGGCGCTGAAGAAGGTGGATCTGCCGGTGATCGTGTTCTGGCAATTCAGCCATTTCCTGGTCGTCGAAGGCTTCGATTCACGGTATTTCTATCTCAACGACCCGTCCACGGGACGACGCAGGGTCTCCGCCGAAGAGTTCGTGAAGGGCTACAGTGGAATCGCGTTGCGGTTCAAGCCCGGCGACGATTTCAAGTCCGGCGGCGAGCGACCCGGCTTGTTCAGCCAATTGCACGCTTTGCTCGCCGGGTCGTGGCGGGTGCTTACCGGGATGGTTGCCTGCGGGCTCATGTTGACGTTGCTGTCGCTGGCCGTACCCGCAACCCTCCGTGCTTTCGTGGACGACGTCCTCAACAACCACGGGCCTTGGGGCGGATTGGTGACAGCCCTCCTTGGCGCCGGTCTCCTCGTCTACATCCTGTCCCTGCTCAAGCACCGATTCCTGAAACGACTCGCGGTGCGCATATCGGTGATCGGCTACAGCCAGGGCCTGTCGAAGCTCTTGCGGTTGCCGGTGGAGTTCTTCGAACACCGCCTGGTCGGCGATCTAACCGATCGCGTCTCGTCCACCGACCGGGTCGCGAAGAACCTGACGGACCAGTTCCTGGTGCTCCTTGTCGACATGGCGATGAGCGCGGTGCTACTCCTCGCGATGCTGGCCTACGACGGCACGCTCACGTTGATCGTGCTGGCTCTTGCCCTCCTGCACGGCGTGCTGGCCCACTTTCTGAACGCGTTCCGGGCCGTTCGCAGCCAGGCGATGCGGCGCGAACAGGGCCTGCTGATCGGTTTCGGCATGCAGATGCTTCAGTCGGCGGAAATCCTGCGCATGACGGGCGCCGACGACCGGTTCTTCTCGCGCTGGAGCGGTCAGCAGGCGCGCGAACTGGCCGCGCGCCAGCGCTATTCCGAACTGGGCTCCATGAATACCGCGCTTCCGGGCCTGATCGGTGCACTTCGCGCCGCGGCGATCCTGGGCGTAGGAGGTAGTTTCGTCATGGCGGAAACAATGACCCTCGGGACGCTGGTGGGGTTCTACATCCTCGCGGAGATGTTCCTCGCGCCGATCGGGCGGTTCCTGGAATTCGCCGACAAACGCCAGGCGCTCGAAACCGACCTGCAACGCCTGCAAGACATCGCCAAGGCCGCCGAAGACCCGGCCTTCGCGCGCCGAAGTGCGGAGTCGGAGTCAATCCCTACGTTCAAGGGCCGCCTCCAGCTTGCCGGGGCGCTTGAACTCCGAAACGTCACCTTCGGGTTCAACAGGAGCAAGCCGCCGCTGATCAAGGATTTCAACCTAGCGATCAGACCAGGTCAGCGGGTTGCCGTGGTCGGCCCCAGCGGTTCCGGAAAGTCGACGCTGGCGCGCCTGGTCTCGGGAATCTATCAGCCGTGGTCGGGGGACATCCTCTTCGATGGCCATCGGCGGCACGACGTTCCCGAGGAAGTGCTCAGACGGTCCATTTCCATGGTGGATCAGGACGTCGTGCTGTTTTCCGCATCCCTGCGGGACAACATCACGTTGTGGAATCCGGCCGTTCCGGATGAAGCCATCTTCTCCGCGACGCGGGATGCTCGCATCCATCATGAAATCCTCCTAAGGCCGCACGGCTACTCGACCCTGGTCGAGGAAGGCGGGTTGAACTTCAGCGGCGGCCAGCGTCAACGGCTGGAAATCGCACGGGCGCTGGTAGGCAACCCGACCGTGATCATTCTGGACGAGGCGACCAGCGCCCTCGACGCCGCGACGGAAGAGTTCGTCGATGATGCGTTGCGGCGACGCGGGGTCACCTGCCTGATCGTCGCGCATCGGCTCTCCACCGTGCGGGACTGCGACGAGATCATCGTGCTCGAGGCGGGCGTCGAAGCGCAGCGTGGAACCCACGACGAGTTGATCGCCGACGAGGATGGCACCTACCACAAGCTGGTGAAGTCAGGCTGATGCCAGACACGCAGCCTGAATACACGTCTTTAGCGGAACTCGCCGCTCGTTCCGGTACGTCCGTTCCCTGCGCCGGCAACCGGCCGGTGGACATGGACGATCCGGCTAGCGTGTGGTTCATCGAGCAGGGCAGCGTCAACCTGTTCCTGGTGGAGTTCAAGGACGGCGTCGAGCAGGCGGCCCCGCAGCATCTGCTGCGCCGCGAGTCGGGCTGGTTGTTGCCGGGTTTGGCTCCGGACGAACCAGACGGTGACGAGGGCACGACCTTGAGCCTCCTCGCCAAGGGACTGCCGGGTACCGTGCTCCGGCGACTCCCGGCATCCAAGCTATTGGCGGTTGATCCTGCGGAACTCGCGGAACAGTTCGACACCTGGCTGACCGCAATCACCGACACGCTCTCAAGGTTTGTCGGTCGCATTCCGCGTCCGACGGCGCTGGCCGAATCGGGTCTGACGCTCGACCTGGCGCCACCTTGTACCCTATCGGTACGCCGCGACGTGGTCTGGGTTTCCCAACCACCGCCCGGCGCAAGCGTGTTCATGGATATCGTCGACCCGGCAGAGCCCTCAGCCGGGGAGCGCGAGGGGCTCGCCCCTCGCATGGAAGAGCCCTCAGCCGGGGAGCGCGAGGCGGTAGTCCCGCTGACGCGGACAAGCTGGCTTACGTTGTTCGACGAGACAACGGTTGAGGGCAAGTCGACCGAGACGCTCGCCGCCGAGGGCAGGCTGCTGCCGGCACTCGCTTCGTTTCGCGCGGTTGCGTTCACGTTGGAACGCCTCAACCGGCGCCTAGCCGTGGTCGACGAGGCGAATCTCGAACGTGCCCGGACGATGAGCCGGCATACGGCCGAGAAGGCCGCACGGCAGCGTCTTCTCAATATCTACGACCTGCCGGTTGACCAGGATGCCGACGTCGAGGACACAGCGCTGGCGGACGCCCTGCAACTCGTCGGCCGTCGTGAAGGCATCGATTTCACAATCCCGGCGCGTTCGGGGGTTTCCGATGCTCCCATCGGCCTCGTCGACGTTCTCGATGCGTCGGGCGTACGGGCCCGGCGCGTCCGGTTGAACGTCGAGGACAGTTGGTGGCGTACAGACAGCAACGCGATGCTGGCATTCCGCGACGAGGACAGCCAGCCCGTCGCACTGCTGCCGGGAATGTTCGGGCGCTACCGCGTGGTCGACCCGGTCACCAAGCGCAGCGCTCGGGTTACGGCAACTCGCGCCGGCGAACTGTCGATGGACGCTTGGATGTTCTACCGGCCGCTGGAGGCGGCCGCCGCGAAACCGGCGGATCTCGTCTGGATCGCTCTTCATGGATCGGCCCCGGACCTTCTCCGATTGGTGATCGCCGGGTTGCCGGGAGGTCTGATCAAGCTTCTGCCGGCGCTTGCGCTTGGCTTCGTTGCGAACCATGTGGCGGGGGGCGGTAGCGCCGGCCCGCTCTATGCCGTAGCCGTGGCGGTGGCCGGCTTTGGCCTGCTCGGGGCCACGCTGCACCTGCTTCAAAGCACCGCGATGATGCGACTCGAGGGTCGCTCGTCATCCCGGGTCGAAGCCGCGTTCTGGGACCGGCTCATGCGCCTTCCGCCAAGCGTTCTGCACCGCCACCCGTCCGGCGACCTGGCCATGGCGGGAATGACATTCCAGAATCTGCGTGATGGCTTGCAGGGCGTCGTCGCCGACAGCCTGTTGTCGGTGGTTTTCCTGCTGCCGGTGTTCGGCGTCATCTTCTTCTACGATGCCGACCTCGGGATCGCCACCCTCGTCTTCAGCCTCGCTTCGCTGGTCGTCACGGTCGTCCTCGGGGTACGCCAGATTTCCCCCTACGGGCGGATGATCAGCGCCGGGCGCCGCGTCGCCGGGCGGCTGTTCCAGATCGTCGGCGGCATCAGCAAGCTGCGGGTGGAGAATGCGGAAGGGTCGGCTTTCGCCATATGGGCGGGGGACTACCGGGAGCAGAAGCGCGGGGAACTCGACCTCGCCGTACTCGAGGGTCATTCCCGGGCATTCGGTGCCGCCCTTCCCTTCATCGCCGCGGGGGTGCTTCTCCTGGCGGTCGTAGCGGTTGGCGAGCGCACCGTCCCGGTGGGCGATTTCCTCGTCGTCTACACCGTCTTCATCGCCTTCCAGTCCGCCATCGCCCGGCTCGGCGAGTCCTTCGGCGCCGTGGCCGCGACGCTGCCGGCGTTCGATCAGATGCGCCCCCTGCTCGCCGCCGTTCCCGAGACCGAGGCAGACGGAGAGCCGGTTGACTATCTCGCCGGCGAGATCCTCTTCGACCGCATTTCCTTCCGCTACGATCCCGACGGCCCGCTGATTCTCGACGATGTCACGATCCGCGCCCGCCCCGGCGAGTTCGTGGCGATCGCGGGCGAGTCCGGTGCCGGCAAGAGCACCCTGTTCCGGCTCGCCCTTGGAATCGACCGGCCGAGCGCAGGTGCGGTCTACTACGACGGGCGCGACCTTCGCCACCTGAACCTAAAGCAGGTGAGACGGCAGATAGGCGCGGTGCCGCAATCGGTCGGTCTCCATCCCCAGGATCTCTGGGACAACATGGTCGGCCACCATGACGACGTGGCGACCGAGGACGTCTGGAAGGCGGCACGGACCGCCGAGATGGAAGACCAGATCAAGGCCATGCCGATGGGCATGATGACCATGGTCGGCATGAGTGGTTCCGTGCTGTCAGGGGGCGAGGGCCAGCGGGTCACGATCGCCCGCTCGGTGATCGGCAGTCCCCGGATCATGATGTTCGACGAGGCGACCAACTGGCTGGACAACGAGAGCCAGGCCAAGGTGATGGAGAACCTGACCGCACTCACCTCCACCCGGATCGTCATCGCCCACCGTCTGTCCACGCTGGAACAGGCTGACCGGATCTACGTGTTGCAGGCCGGCAAGGTCGTGCAGAGCGGCACGTTCGAGGAACTCATGGAGGTCGACGGGGTATTCCGGGAACTCGTCAGGAGGCAGATCGCCTGATCGGGATACCGAAGCGATGAAAAAGCCCTTTGACCTATCCGATGCCCTCGTGAAGAGGGCTGGCAAGGACAGCAGCTTCCGGGAACGTCTTCTTGGGAACCCCAAAGACACGATCGAGCGCGAATTCGGCGTGACGCTCCCCGACGACCATGGGCTCCATGTTCACGAGGAAACCCACACCGAATCGCATGTCGTACTGCCGCCCCGCAGCAAACTCAGCGATGCCGAACGCGAGGAAGCGAGAGGCGGTGCGACCTCGCTCGAGTTTCTCAAGAAGATGATGCACGACCCCGCCCCGCCGATGCGTCCCCCCGTACCTGCGCGAGCGAGCGCGATTGCCTCCGACACCGTCGTCGAGGCGGCCAGGGAGAGCATCCGCCGCGGCCTTGGATTCCTAGAGTCCGCTATCGACGAAAACGGGGCGTGGCACTGCATCCGTTTCAACGTGGCGGATCCCGGCATTCCACGGCACTACGAAAGACCCCCTTTTGTCTCGGCGCTTTGCGCGCTGGCCCTTGAGAGTTCCATCGAACCCAGGGCAAACGCCATCCGCTCCGCCACCAAGGCGTATCTTGCCGAGACGATCGAATACCCGGGACTGTGGCGCTACTACCGCCACCTGCCCCAGGACTTGGATAGCAGCACCCTGTGTTCGCTGGTGGTTGGGACACACCCCTGGATTTCGCTCGGAAGGAACGTCCCGCGAATGCTGGCAAACCGGGACGAGGAAGGGCGTTTCATGACCTGGGTACTGGACGAAGACGAGCCCAACGTGGTGGCGCCGTTTCGAATCGAAGCCGATCCAGTGGTCAATGCGAATGTCATCGCCTACCTAGGTGACCGTCCCGCTACCAAGGATGCACAACGGTGGCTTGCGGCCTTGATCGACGAAGAACGCCTTGGTGGCTCGTCCAAGTGGTATCCCGACACCGTCTCGATCTACTACGCAATCACCCGAGCCATGGTTCGTGCTCAACCCGCGCTTGGAGAACTCCGCCCCGTACTGGCCGACCGTATTGCGGATCTTCGCGATGAGAAGGGTGGTTTCGGCAACATGCTTCAGACCGCCCAGGCCGTGACGGCGCTCGACAACGTCGGGGGGCTAGAACGCATCGACGCAAAACGCGAGCTGGAACGGCTCCTAGGGTCGCAACGTGACGACGGCAGCTGGCCGGAGTTCCTGGCGTTCGGCGACCAGTCCCTGAAGTGGGGTCAATTCGGGCAGATCGGACATGGCTCCGAGGCTGTCACCTCTGCATTCTGTCTCGAGGCATTGGAGCGTCTCGCCGAGGCGCTGAGCGGGCGCGCGTCGGGTGTGTAGGGGCATCAACTCAAGCCGCCTTGTTGTCGGTCGCTTGAAATCTCGTCACAGACGACGGTGTTGCCGTCATGCGTTGGACCTTCGTCGCACTGGATCCGAGCCCCTTCGACTTCCGAGCGGGAGTTTGCATGCTATTCGCCAAGTTTCCGGTCACGGAACGACAATCCACCAGTCTAAACCCGATCTGCGAGCAATAGTCGCGCTAAAGACGCTGAAGGGTCTACACTTCGGCCATCGATCGCGTGGGTCGGAAAGCCCCTGCGCATGGATCAACAGCGCGACGGAGGAAACAGCATGGACAACGACGGAGCGCGAAACGCTTTGGTCGGATTCTGGGCACGGAACGTAAGGTGCTTTCGCGATGAAGTCTTGCTGTCCATGGAGGCGACACGTTTGGCGAACGAAACCGTGGTGCGCGTTACGCGCACGGCTTCGGCCACCCCCACGCGCCTGCTGCCAATCTAGCATCGATTCGGGCGATCAACGAACGAGTTAGAGAAGCTTCCATGTCGGAAGACTCAGCCGTAGGTGGTGGCATAGGCCCGAACAAGGCTGATAGCCCGCAGTCCATCCAGCCGTCGATTAGGAACGCTCTGCCGCACTATCTGCCGCTGGGCATTTTTCCATTGCTCTTCCTCGCCGCGATCCATGGCGGCTGGTGGCTGTTGCCCGCCTTTCTCTTCATGAGTGTTTCCGGCCCGCTCGACAAGGCACTAGGACTGGACGGACGCAACATGGACCCGGTCAAAACGCCGGAACGCCGCCTCTTGTGGCACAACATCCCGGTGTGGACCTGGGCGTTTCTTTGGCCGCCGACATTGATCTTCGGCCTGTGGCAAATACTCGTCGCGAAGGAGTTGGCGATTTGGGAAGACATTGTCCTGGTGATCCTCCTGACGATGGAGGCGCAAGCCGTGTTCGTCGTCGGTCACGAAATGATTCACCGACGCACCATCTGGGAGAGACGCATCGGCGAATTCCTGCTTGCGTCGGCCTCCTATCCCCAATACGCCACGGAGCATCTCTACATCCACCACGCCAAGGTCGGCACGCCGCATGATGTGGGATCCGCGCCAAAGGGGGAGAGTTTCTGGCGGTATTTCCCCAGGGAGATCGCCAGCAATCTGACCAATTCCTGGAAGTCCGCTGCCGAACGCTTGGCAAGACGTCGACTGCCGGTGTGGCACTACAGCAATCAGTTCTGGCGCTATGGCATCTTTGTTGCCTTCTGGTGGGCGCTGGTGTTCTGGATGAGCGGAATCTGGGCCGTCCTGGTCTTTGTCCTGCTCGGTCTCTCCTGCGTGTTCTCGATGAAGATCAGCAACTACTTCCAACACTATGGTCTGCGCCGGGTCCGCCTGCCGAACGGTCGCTGGGAAAAGGTGATGCCACGCCATTCCTGGAGCGCCGACTGGAAGTTCAGCAACTGGATGTTCTTCAACATGCAGCGCCATGCCGACCATCATGCGATGGCGAGCCGCCATTATCCGCTGCTCCAGACTCGTGATCCCGCCGAATCCCCGGAATTGCCGGGAACCTATGCTGACATGATGAACATCGTCCTGCGACCGAAGCGCTGGTTCGAGAAGATGGACCCCTTGGTGGAGCGATGGCGCAAGCACTTCTATCCGGAGATCGATGACTGGAGCGCCTACGACAGCCCGATCACCGCGGCCCGACCCGACGCCTTCGAGGCGATCGTCGAGATATTCGGCGCCGCTCCTCGGCTCGCCAGATGGATCGAACGCAACCCAGAGCTTCTCGACAACCTGCAGGACCGGGAATTCACGGATCTGGATCTGCCGAAAGGATTCGGACCGGACGAGGAGAGCGAATCGATCGCGCGGCGTGGGCTTGCAAGGCTCTATTGGACCCGTGAGATGGGCGTTCGGGAAATGAGGGAGGTGATCGCGGAGCTACCCACGGCCGATGCAAAGGACTCCGCCGAGATCGTCCGGAACTTCTCGAACGACAAGGCCTTTCAGATCGGCATGCACGTGTTGCGTGGAAACCTCTCGCCCGCCGAGGCGCAGACGGCGCTGTCGAATCTTGCCGAAGCATCGATCTCCACCGTACTGGCTGCCGTGGTCGCGGATTTTGTCGAACGGGTCGGCCATTTGCAGGGGCATGGCGTCGCTGCGATGTGTTTAGGCGACCTCGCCAGCCGGGAGGCCTATCCCGGCGTTGAGATCCACATGTTGTTTGTCCACGACGGCCGGCGGTTTGGGGAGAACGAACGCCTGTGCCGGCGGTTCCGGGAGGCGCTGACTGACTTGGCGAAGGACAGCCTGTTGTTCTCGCCGATCCCGCCCGACGCGGACTTTCTCTTGGCACCGCCGCTTTCCGAACTGGCGGAAAGCTGCGGGAACCCTCCTCCGGATCAGATCCCTGTCGTCGCCAGGGCGCGCTGCGTGTTCCAATGCGGCGACTCCGGCGTGGCGCAACGGGTCGACGAAGCGTGGCGCCAAGTCGTCGCCGGGTGGAGTGCGGACGAGACGCTCGTCGCCCGGTTGCGCGAACCGCCGGAGAACCCCGGCGACGCCGGCGTGTCCACGTACGCGCAAATGCGAGGCGGGCTCAACGACATCGAGCGGATCGCGCGACTCCTGCAATTGACGGATGCCGACGCCGGCCAAGGCGATCGGGCACCAACCGCGTCTCAAGTGTTCAATGGCGCGCGTAGAGAGTCGCTGGCGCAGGCCGCGGCCATGTGGCGGGATTTGCAGGGAATCACGCGTCTCATCGGCGAGGAGGGATTCGACGCAGCCGCGGCGGGGCCGAAGGTCCAGACCCTTGTTGCGAACGCCTGCGGGCACGAGGACTTCGACGCGCTGAAGTCGGCGGTCTCCCAAACCGCAGCGCGGGCTGCCGCAGGGATCGACACGCTTCTGTCGCACGCATGACATTGACCAGAACGACCCCTGCGGACCAAGGTCTCGTTGAGCTTCCCGTACTTGCCCCGCACCTGCAGTATCGGGCTATCGGCGAGGCGCAGACGCTCCTGGTTTCCGAAGCGTTCAATACCCTGCTGCACGGCAAGCTCAATCGCAGTCTGCTGCCGCTGCTCGACGGTCGGCATTCGCTGGAGGCGATCACGGCGGCGCTCGAGGGCTCGCACGGTGACGACGACATTCTGGCCGCGGTGGCTTCGCTCTCCGCCAAGGGCTATGTCGTATCAGGCGATCACGGCATGGAGCATCGCCGGGCGGCCTATTGGTCGTCGCTGGGCGCATCGCCTCGGTGGGTCGAACAGCAGCTCAAGGACTCGAACCTCGCGGTTGAAGGCGACGACGGCCGGTTGTCGAGGCACATCGTAGATGCTGGCGCCCGGTTGGGAACTGGCGATCGAAAACTCACGGTTGTCGTCTGCGAAGACTATCTCGATCCTCACCTCGACGACGTGAACAGGCGCAAGATTGAAACGAGAGCACCGTGGGTACTAGTGCGACCGTA
>JAPOYW010000467.1 GCA_026706425.1 Gammaproteobacteria bacterium | reverse complement strand
CATGGTGCGCTACGGCTCCGCCCGCATGGCGGTGATGTACCTGGGCTCGCTGGTGGAGATCGGCCCCGCCAACCGGGTGTTCTTCGCCCCGAAGCATCCGTACACCGAGCTACTCATCGGCTCCAACCCGGAGTCCGACCCGGCCAGCGAGCGAACCCGCGAGTCCACTGCGATCAAGGGCGAGATCCCGTCGCCGGTGAACGTTCCACCGGGTTGTCGATTCGCGAATCGCTGCCCCAAGGTTATGAACGTTTGCCGCGAGACGACGCCGGAGCTGATTCCGGTTGTCGACGTGGGTCAGCCGGATCGGTTGGTGGCTTGCCATCTCTACGAGGCGAATGCCGCTGCAGCTTGACCGCACACGACGCCGCTTGCGGGCGTTGCTGAGGTTAGGAAGGCTGGGGCTTCGAGCTGTCGTTCAGCAGACTTGACAAATGTGACTAGTCATTAATACTGGTCACATTGTGGAAACGATCAACGCATCTGACTTCAAGGCCCGGTGTTTGGCGATTCTTGATCGTGTGCAAACGACCGGGGAACGAATCGTGATCTTGAAGCGCGGTCGGCCGGTGGCGGAAATCGGGCCCTCAAATGCGTCGGCAGCGGAGTATCCGCAGATGGAACTAAAGGGCACGGTGACGGTAGTCGGCGACATCGTCGGACCTGCTTTGCCAGAGGACTATTGGGAAAGCAACGCGACGTGACTTGCTTGGTCGACACCCACATTCTCATTTGGTGGCTCAACGAAAGCGCTCGACTGTCAACTGCGCAGCTCGAAGTGCTGTCGAAGGTCGACGCCGAATCCCCGCTTGTGGTTTCCGACATCTCCCTGTGGGAAGTCGCGACGCTGTGGAGTCTGGGGCGTATCCAACTGTCGCTGCCGCTGCGAGAGTGGCTCGAGAAGGCGGTGGCTCCACCCTTGGTGCGCCGCCAGGGGATTTCACCGGCGGTAGCGGCGGAACTGGCCGCCTTGCCGGAGTCCTTTCACCGGGATCCGGCTGACCGAATCCTCGTGGCAACCGCCCGGGTGTTGGGTGCCACTCTCGTTACGCAGGATCAGCGCATCGTGGACTCCGGTTTGGCTGCAACGTTGAGTTGACGATCCACGTTCTCTAGGCGCAAGGCTCGCGTGCCTGAGATGCTTCGTCTGGTCGCCGCACAGACGAGCAATCTAACGGAACATCGAGGCGTGCAGACGTACCCCGCGCAATGTGGTGCTGCGCCGGATGTTGTGATCGTTAGGGATGCCCTGAAACACGCTTTCTCCGAAGAAGGCGGTATTTTGCCATCGACGGCGGGTCGCACCTGGCATGCCCGTGACCAACCGGCAGGTGTTCGACGCGCTTGTGTGGCTGGAATCTGGCAGCAGACGAAGCGAGGTGTAAGGCTTCCCGGCTCAGAGCCCGCTTGTGAGACATCTCTGCCACGTACTGACGGCGCTGTACTGCATACGTCGTCGGCCTGCCGGTCTAGTCTCGGCACGATGGATGAGTTCTACAAGATCGTCTTCGCATTCCCGCGCATGGTGCGGGATCTAGTGCGAGGCTTCCTGCCCGAACCGTGGACCGGCGCTCTCGATCTCGACGGGCTGGAATTGCTGCCCACGGCGTATGTCAGCGACGGATGGCATACGCGCTACGGGGACAGGACCTGGAAGATCCCCTATAAACGGGATACCGACCGTCCGCCAGGTGCCTATGTGGTGTTGCTTCTCGAATTCCAGTCGGAAGTCGACGCGACCATGCCGGTGCGCATGCTGGTATACACCGGACTCCTGTTTCAGGAACTGCTACGACAGCGCCAAGGACTCTCGGAGGAGCGAATGCTCCCGCACGTCGTACCACTGGTCGTCTACAACGGGCGCCGCCGGTGGAATGCGCCGCTATCGATGACCGAAACGACGCTGCCGGAAAGTGCCGATATGGCGGAGTTTCAACCCCAGCAATCCTATCTTGCCCTTGACGAGTGGCAGCGATCGACGGACGATCTACCGAAAGACAATCTGGTCTCGTCCCTGGTGGCGCTGGAGACCAGCCAGGGGAAGGCGCTGGACCTTGCCGTGGCTGAACTCGCCGGGCTGCTGAGCGATCCCGTCGATGCTCAGATCCGGCGTGCGTTCCGGGACTGGATCGAACGCCTGCGACCGCGCCGGACCCGACAACCGGGACGCAGCTACACGGCGATGTTGATGGAGGAACCTATGACCCTGTTGGAGAGCGTCAACGAGAGGCTTCAGAAGTACTACGACGACCTTGAACGTCAAGCTATCGAGCGCGGGCTCGAAAAAGGGCGCGTGAAGGGCATCGAACAGGGCATCGAACAGGGCATTGAACAGGGCATCGAACAGGGCATTGAACAGGGCATCGAACAGGGCATCGAACAGGGCATCGAACAGGGCAGGTCGCAAGCGCGGGAGCAGTTTCTCGTTGAGGAGCGGGCGCTATTGCAGCGCATGGCTGAACGACGTTTCGGCTCAGCGGTTGCGGATCGGCTCGTGACCATCCTCGCCGACATTGCCGACATCGACGGCTTCGCGGAAGTCGGCGACGCGATTGTCGACAGCGCCTCGGGCGACGAACTGATCGAACGCGTCGACGCCAACGACGCCTGATTGCGAAGTAGAATGCGCGGCCCCAAGCCGCGTGACCTTGCCCCCATGACCAAGCAGGTGGAAGAAGCCACCGCATTCTCCTTCGTCGCGATGGAGCACGACATCCTCTCCCACTGGGAAGAGCAGGAAGTGTTCCGCCTGTCGCTGGCATGCACGGAGAACAAGAAGCCGTACATCTTCTACGACGGGCCGCCTTTCGCCACGGGTCTGCCGCACCACGGGCATCTCTTGGGTTCGATCCTCAAGGACATCGTGCCGCGCTACTGGACGATGAAGGGCCGCCATGTTCTGCGCCGTTTCGGCTGGGACTGCCACGGGCTGCCCATCGAGCAGGAGATCGACAAGGCGCTGGGAATCTCGGCCCAGGAGGCGGTCCAGAAGATGGGCGTCGCCGGCTACAACGCCGAATGCCGGGCGATCGTCGAGCGCTATGTAGCCGAGTGGCGCAAGACCATCACGAGGCTGGGTCGCTGGGTCGATTTCGACGACGACTACAAGACCATGGACGTCTGGTACATGGAGTCGGTCTGGTGGGTCGTCAAGCAGCTTTGGGACAGGGGGCTCATCTACCAGGGCATGAAGGTGATGCCGGTGTCGACGGCGCTCGAGACCGTGCTCGCCAACTTCGAAGCCGGCCAGAACTACCTCGACGTGCAGGATCCGGCGATTACCGTGCTGTTCAAGCTCGAGGACGAGGACGCCTACCTGTCGGCCTGGACCACGACGCCCTGGACGCTGCCGTCGAACCTTGCCGTGTGCGTCGGCGCGGACATCGACTACGTCCGGGTCACCGACGCCCAGATCGGCAAGACCTTCTACCTTGCCGAGGCACGCCTCCCGGACTACCGGGCGCGACACCCGTCCCTCACTGTCGAAACGCGCTTGAAGGGTGCCGAATTGATGGGCCGGCAATACCGACCGTTGTTCGACTACTTCGAGCGGGAACGGGAACGTGGCGCGTTCGTCGTGGTTGCCGATGACTACGTCACCACCGACGAGGGGACAGGCCTTGTCCACCAGGCACCGGCGTTCGGCGAGGACGACTACCGGATCCTGCAGGCGGCGGGTATCGAGGCGTTCTGCTGCCCGGTCACCATGGCAGGCGTTTTCACGGAGGAGGTTCGCGACTTCGCGGGCCAGTTCGTCAAGGACGCGGATCGCCACATCGTCCGTCACCTGCGCGACAACGGGACGCTCTACGAACGTCAGGACATCGTGCACAGCTATCCGCACTGCTACCGCACCGACACGCCACTGATCTACCGCGCCGTGCCGTCGTGGTTCGTGCGTGTCACCGAGTTCGTGGAAGACGTCGTCGCGGCGAACGACCAGGTGCTCTGGGTGCCGGAGCACATCAAGCGCGGTCGGTTCGGCAATTGGCTCAAGGGTGTTATCGACTGGGCCATCTCCAGGAACCGGGTCTGGGGAACACCGCTGCCGATCTGGGTTAACGACACCACGGGGAACGCCCGCTGCATCGGCTCGCGGGAGGAACTCAAGGCCCTGACCGGCGTCGAGGTAGTCGACCTGCACCGCGAGCACGTGGACGACCTCACCTTCGAGGTGGATGGCGAAGCGGGCGTCTATCGCCGTGTGGAGGAGGTCCTCGACTGCTGGTTCGAATCCGGCTCGATGCCCTACGCCCAACTCCACTATCCGTTCGAGAACCGGCAGACTTTCGAACAGGGATTCCCCGCCGAGTACATCGCCGAAGGGCTGGACCAGACCCGGGGCTGGTTCTACACGCTGATGGTCTTGGCCGGAGCGCTGTTCAAAAAACCGGCGTTTCGAAACGTCATCGTCAACGGCATGGTGCTGGCGGCGGACGGCAAGAAGATGTCGAAGAGCCTTCGCAACTACACACCCGGGGACGAGTTGATGGAGACGTACGGGGCCGACGCGCTGCGCCTGTATCTCATCAATTCGGGGCTGGTTCGCGCCGAGGAGCAGCGCTTTGTCGACCGCGGCGTGCGCGACATGGTGCGCCGCGCGCTCCTGCCCTGGTACAACGCCTGGTCGTTCCTCGAAACCTACGCGTCGATCGACGGCTGGACGCCGGCCAAGGGCACCCATCGGGGCGACAACATTCTCGACGCCTGGATCATCTCCCGGCTGCAGGCCTTGAAGGAGGACATCGGCGCGGAGATGAAACGCTACCGGCTCTACAACGTGGTGCCGAAGCTGTTCTCGTTCATCGCCGACCTCACCAACTGGTACATCCGGCTCAACCGGGCGCGGTTCTGGGGCGAGGGCGTAACCGCCGACAAGATCGCCGCCTACAACACGCTGCACATGGCGGTCTACGAATTGTCGGTCGCCATGGCGCCATTCGCGCCGTTCCTGTCGGAGCACATCTATCTATCGTTCGCGCGCCTCGCGGACGAGGAGCCGACGCCGCTCTCCGTACACCTTTGCACCTACCCGGAAGCCGAGCCCTCGCTTCGCCAGCCGCTTTTGGAAGACGCGGTATCTCGCATGCAGCAGGTCATCGAACTCGGCCGCTCGAAGCGCGAACAGGTGAAGATCAACCTACGCACGCCCTTGCGACGGATCACGATCATCCATCGCGACGCGATGCTGCTCGACGAGATCAAGACACTAGAGAACTACGTGAAGTCCGAATTGAACGTCAAGGAAGTGCGCTACGAGAAGGACGAGGCGAGCTACATCGCGCTCTACGCGAAGCCGAACTTCCCCGTGCTCGGCAAGCGACTGGGTCGGCGCATGAAGGAATTCCAAGGGAAGATCGCGGCGTTGGATGCCGATGCCATCGAGGCATTCCAGGAAAACCGCGCCATCGACATCGACGGCGAGCGGTTCGACGGCGACGACATCCACGTGTTCAGGGAGGCGAAGGAAGGCACGGAGACGGTCTCGAACCGACTCATCTCCATCGAACTCGACTGCCGCCTCGACGACGAACTGGTGCGCGAGGGCTTGGCGAGGGAGGTCGTCAACCGCATTCAGCGTGCCCGCAAGGACGCCGGTTTCGCGGTCAGCGATCGGATTCTCGTGGTGTACGACGCCGACGAGGACATCGCCGAAGCGATCGGCGCCCACGGCGACTACATCGGGCGCGAAACCCTAGCTCTTTCTCTTGAACCAGTCGTCGGTCTCCATGGCGCGACGGAGACGACGATCGATGGCAAGCGGTTGGTGTTCTCGATGCGGAGGACCTCGCTGTAGGCGGCGGTCGTTCGTTAAGGGTCGTTTCGCAGTTCGCCGACCGGCTCGTGATTGTTCACGGTGATGCCCATCATCTGTTTCAGCCGCGGCGATAGGAGTTCGTAGACGTCGTCGGGCACGTGCACGTTGGCCGTCGATTGCTCGTGCAATGCCCGCATGAAGTACCGGTTGTAGTGACAGCGCATTGCGTAGCGGGTACCCGGGGCCGTCCGCCGACCGCCGCAGTGCAGGATCCGCGTATCGGTGAGGATGCAGGTGCCGGGCGGCGCGCAGATCGCAACAAGCCCGGGTTCGCCCTCGACCAACTGCACCAGGTCGGCGCCATCGCGGAAGCGGGTCGTGCCCGTAACGCTTCGGTGCGAGCCCGGCACGCAGTACGTGGCGCCGTTGTCGAGGTCGAACTGGGTGTAGCACCAGATGATCAGTGAACCGAATGGGAACGGCGGATAGGGCATCGGCATGCCGCCCTGGTCGATGTGCAGTTCCTGCAGGCCGCCGCCTTGGTGCACGATGGACCCGTGGGCGCAGCCCAAGCCGAAGCCCTCGCCCATCACCTTGGTGAGCAACCGGTCCACTAGCGGGCCGCGTTGGGCCGCCGTCTCCTTGAACTCCACGGCGTCCCGGAACACGGCGCCCTTGAGAACCAGGTTGTTGACGAGCTGCGCGGTTTCGTTGCGGCTGGTCATGATGCCGGCCTTGATGTGCTTCTCGGCCTCGGCCTGGTCGATCAGTCGGTCGACTTGCGCCTGCACCTGGTCGGGCGACATCGCGTCCTGCACGAGGCAGTAGCCCCAGCGAACGAAGTCCGCTTCGAGTCGGGTCTCGTCGGCGCTCGGTTTCGGGAGGTATTCGAATTCGCTGCTGTTCCGGATGAGGCCCACCTTCATGCGCTCCTTGGACAGACCGGCAAGTTGCTTGAGCAAACGTCCCGCAGACAGGGAACTCGTGGGCGATCGACCGTCGGCGTAGGCGATTCCCCGCGCCATCTCGGCTTCCCAGGTGGTATCCGCCGACGGGTTCGCCTCGGTTCGCAACTCGGCGAGCTCGGCCCGAAGGCGGGCGTTCTCCTTGCGCAGGCGCGCGACGGTTTCATCGTGGTCGGGGACGGTGGGCAGTCGCCCGGAGGTTGAGGAACTCTTGTCCATTGGAAACTGGCCCAAACCGTTGATTGCGGTTACGAGTGTTCAACGCCTCGAATACGGCTAGAAGCATAGCGCCATCGAACGGTCCTTGTCGTTGACCTGTCTCCCTGCCTAGTCTAGTGTCTACATAACGTATCTACGGAAGAGGCCCACGCCATGCACGCTAGAGTCGGCAAGTGGGGCAATAGCCTCGCCATACGCATCCCGCGATCCGTTGCCAACGAAGCGGGATTGTCGTTCGACGCTACGGTCGAACTATCGCTCCGAGAAAACGAGCTGGTGGTCTCGCTTGCCAAGCCGCCGCGCACGGAGTTGGAGCGATTGCTCGCCGGCGTTACAGACGCCAATCGACACGGGGAGATCGACACGGGTGCTCCGGTGGGTGGGGAGGTCTGGTGACACCAGCTCGCATTGTCCCGTCCCGGGGCGATGCCGTGTGGGTCGACTTCAATCCGCAGGCTGGGCGCGAACAGGCGGGCCGACGCCCCGCCGTTGTGCTCTCGCCCGCCGCCTACAACGAAAAGGTCGGTTTGGCGGTGCTTTGTCCGGTCACGAACCAGATCAAAGGCTATCCCTTCGAAGTTCCGCTTCCCGCAGGATTGCCCGTTGCGGGCGTGATCCTCTCGGGCCAGTTGAAGAGCGTCGATTGGCGGCGTCGCAACGCGAGCGTAGTCGCCCGGTTGCCAAACGAGACCGTTGACGCAGTGCTTCGCAAAGTGGGCGTTTTGCTCGCACTGGGTGGCGACGAGTAGGCGGCATGGGAAGCGTGGACGGCGGATGGCTGGCCATCCGCCGTCCAGCTTGGTCTGAACTCACTGCTTCAGCCGAACGAGCTCGTTCAAGACGCCATCAAGGCCGCCGTACACCGACAGGTTGCCGACCTTCTCGGTGACCTTCTCCAGCGTCTCCAACTCCTTGAGACGCAGCGCGACGGCGTTGCTCTCCATGACCTTGGCCGTGTTGAGGAGCGAACGCGTGGCGTTGGTTTCCTCGCGACGGCGGATCACGTTGGCCTGGGCCGCCTTCTCGGCTTCCACCACACGGCCGAGCAGTTCCTTCATATCGCCCGGCAGGATGATGTCCTTGACGCCGACGCTTTCCACGACGATGCCGATTTCGGCGAAGCGCGGCTCGGTCCGCTCGTTAGCACGACAGGGCTCCGGAACCTGAGCCTATTCGTACCGTGCAGTGGGATGCGGCCCCACAATCAGGACTAGAAGAATGTCCAAGAAACGGTTGCGTTTCGTAGCGGAGTCCTGCGATGATCCGCCTCGTAAGACACGCGGCACGTCCGGTCGAGGCCGGGGCGCCTGCTGAATGAAAAAGCCCCGTGACTCTGGGAGTAGCTACCCATTGGGTCGGGCGAATAGGCGGGAACTCACTTGCTGTGTGTCTTACAAACGGCCCGGCACCAGCCGGGAATGTAAGACACCCTCGCGACTAGTGCGCGGGCAAGTGAGGAGATTTTCCATGAGAGCATTCACGTACAAACTGCTGTGCGCTGTATTCGCCTGCATGATCGCGTCGGGCGCGATGGCCCAGCGGATTACGACTGACGGAGAGTTCAAGTGCCCAGAGATTGGCGTACGAGTGATTCTGGGTGCCGGAATCGAGGTTTGTGTTCCTGAGGACGTGGCTTCCTGCTGGATCGCGCGGCACCCTCAAGTTTGGGCGCGTGGAAGTGGTCCCGGAGGCTGTACCTGGTGCGTTGAGACTTGCGCGACGATTGACTTGCTGGTTTGGGACGGTGAGGCGTGCTGGCGACCATTCGAATGCGACGATCACTATAGTAATATCATCCGCATCGATTGAAGCCGGGCACCTTGTTGAGGGAGATAAGGTACACGCGTCATGTGGTTAAGAAAGCTGCTCGCGCTTGTGGGTGCACACTTTGTAGGATTGCTATTGTTCGCGGTGCCGATCGTGACAATCCTTACAGTTGCGCCGCACTTTCGGTGGCCCGGCATGTTATTCCTTGCTTTCGTCGTCGTCGGCGTTTGCGGGACGGTGATGGTTTACCGATGGATACTCTCGCGTCTTGAGTGTTGACGTGGTGACCCGTTCCCGCTTGTCTGCGGCGGTCGTCGCGTGCTTGGCTTGGATGCTTGCGTTCTGCTTCGCGATTGCTGTGTTTGGCGGTACCGCCATGCTGTTCGGCGTCCGCCATTTCGGGGGCTTGTGGTTCTTAGTCTTCTTGTTTGGTGTCGGATCGGTCAGTTGCCTAGTGTCGATCTGGGCGCATGGTCGCGTCATGGCGCGGCATTCGAACGGCCCGTCGGAGCAATAGTCGGCTAGAGGACGCCAGCACGTTTCGTGGGCGGCCTGGGGCGACCGTTTGGTGTGGCGCTATCCGTAATGGGCGTCAAAGTACCGTTGCTTCGCGGTCGCGCCAACTTTGATGGCGTCGCCGTGCAGCCAGCTAAGCTTAGCTGTCAATCCCGAAGCAGTTCGTTGATCGACGTCTTCGACCGCGTGCGTTCGTCCACCCGCTTGATGATCACGGCGCAGTAGATGTTCGGTCTCGGCCGTCCCGAGTCGAAGGCGGGGCTGGGCAACGATCCGGCCACGACCACCGAATAGGCGGGGACACGACCGGTGACGATCTCGCCGGACTCGCGATCGACGATCTTGGTGGAGGCGCCGATGAAGACGCCCATGCCGAGCACCGCGCCCTCTTCGACGATGACGCCCTCCACGACCTCCGAACGCGCGCCCACGAAGCAGTTGTCTTCGATGATCACCGGTTCCGCCTGCAACGGTTCCAGGACGCCGCCGATGCCCGCGCCGCCGGAGATGTGGCAGTCCTTGCCGATCTGGGCGCAGGAGCCCACGGTGGCCCAGGTGTCGATCATGGTGCCGCTGTCCACGTACGCCCCGAGATTCACGAAACTCGGCATCAGCACCACCGACGGGGCGATGTAGGCCGAGTGCCGCACGATGGCGGAGGGCACGGCGCGGAAGCCGGCGGCCCGGAAACGCGCCTCGTCCCAGCCGGCGAACTTCGAGGGCACCTTGTCCCACCAGGGTGCGCCGCCGGGGCCGCAGCTGATGGGTTCCATATCGTTTAACAGGAAGCTGAGCAGTACGGCCTTTTTCAGCCATTGATTGACGATCCATTCGTCGCCCACTTTCTCCGCGACCCGGGCACTACCCGCATCGAGTAGGTTCAGGGCTGCCACGACGGCGTCGCGGACGGGCCCCTCGGTGTCGAAGCCGATTTCGTCGCGGCGCTCCCAGGCCGCGTTGATGGTGTTCTCGATGTCGCTCACAGTTTTTCCCGTTAGGTGCCTCGGACCTTCATCCCGGCAGCGCGATACGCGTTGTCGATCAAGTGCATCTGCTTGATGGCGTCGTGGGCGTCGGTCGGCAAACATTCGCCGGTTCGCAGCGAGCGTACGAAGGCGTCGAGTTGGTAGTCGTAGGTGGTGCGCTTGGTGAGGGTCTCGGTCGTTGTCTCGCCATCGACGGTCAGCCTGATCTCGTGACCCATGTGGGGCACCAGCGGGTTGTCGACCCTAAGCGTGCCCTTCGTCCCCTCGACGAGGAGTTCGGCCCGGTAGGGCTCGCCTTTCATGGAGCCCGATGTGCTGCCGGTTGCCCCGCTTGGGAACTTGAGCTCGGTCACCAGGCTCAAGTCCACGTCGGGCGGCCCTTCCACGGCCTCGGCGGAGACGACCTCGGGTTCCTCGCCGGTCAGGTGACGGACCCAGGACATGGGATAGCAGCCCATGTCCATGGTGGCGCCGCCGCCGGTCTCGTAGATCATGCGTATGTTGGACGCTGGGACGCCGCGTTCGCCGCCGACGTGGAACAAGCCGGAGACCCGGACCAGGTCGCCGAGGGTGCCGGATTGGTAGATCTCCAGCGTGCGCAGAAACACGGGGTGGTAGCGGTAGTGGAACGCTTCGATCAACAGCAGGTCCGCCCGGTCCGCAGCCTCGGCCATCTCGACTGCTTCGGCCTCATTCATCGAGAACGACTTTTCGCACAGCACGGGCTTGCCGGCGGCCAGTGCCCTCAACGTCCATTCGCGGTGATGGCTGATCGGCAGCGGGTTGTAGATCACGTTGACGTCCGGATGGTCTATCACCGCCTGGTAGTCGTCGACGACGTGCTTGATGTGGCCTCGATCCGCCATTGCCTCGGCCCGGGAACGGTCGCGCGCGGCGATGGCGACCACGGACACGTCGTCGTTGCGGCTCGCGGGGGCGAGCAGGGCCTGGGGCGTGATGTTCGCCGCCCCGAGCGTTCCGAAACGGAATTCAGTCATGCGGTTCTCCAAGTTGGCGCAACGAACTCGCGATCGCTTGTCGGCAACCGAAACGGGTACTTGCGTCGTCGGCGTGTCCGACTATGGTAGCCCGTGACGGGGGATCGTACCGAATTGGACGTTGATGCTCGATTCGATCCTAAACACCACCAGCCGCTGGCCGCTAGCTCGGCTGCATGGCGGCGTTCGTTTCGTCGAACCCTTGTTGCGCGCCACCTACCGGCGAAAGGTGGTCGAGGACAACTTGCGCCAAGCGTTCCCGGACGAAGATACGGCGAAGCTGGTACGAGCGTTCTATAGCGGTTTTTGCCAGGCATGGGTCGAGGTCGTGCGGTCGTTGGAGATTGACGTGGCGGAACTCGGCGAACGCGTGACGTTCGAGGGGGCTGAAGCGCTGGATGAAGGCAATGCGCTATTGCTCATGGCCCATCACGGCAACCTGATCTGGGCCATCACTGCCCTGGCCGAACGGCTCGAGGCGCCCGTGGCCATCGTCTACAAGCCACCGCATACGCCTGCGGTACGCGAACACCTGCTGGCCGTCGCCGCAAGGTTCGGACTGACGCTGGTTCCGGTCAAGGACATGCGCCGCGAGTTCCTAAAGCGCCGACACGAACGACCCGTGTGGACGCTAGTGGCAGACCAGCGTCCCGGGGGGCGCGATTGCCACACGGTCGACTTCTGCGCCCGGATCGTCTGGCCAAGGCACTCAAGTGGCCCGTTTACTACCTGTCCTGCCAGCGACAGAATCCCGGCCGCTACCATTGCCGCATCGAGAAGATCGCGGATCCGCCCCATGACCGAGGCTCGATCGTCGAACGCTACGTCTCCAAACTCCAGGCGGACGTCAATCGGGCGCCGGCGGATTGGCTTTGGTCGCACAAGCGATGGGGGACGTAGCCGGCTCGGCGAACGTCAGTCGCCCTTGAACTCCGGTTCCTTCCCCGCCCGGTAGGCCTTGATCGCGGCGCGTCGGTCATCGGTCATGGCCGACAACAGGTTCTGGTCAACGTCCATGTGCATCACGGCGATGTCCAGCGCGGAGACCAGGGCGTTGACGCTGCGTTTGATCATCTGTGCCGCGATCGGCGACTTCCCGACGTAGCGATTCGCC
>JAPOYW010000583.1 GCA_026706425.1 Gammaproteobacteria bacterium | reverse complement strand
CAGGCTTAAGGTGGGACGATCCCTCTGGGCGGCGTACTCGGGATAGAACTCCATCTCTATCCGCCCCCCAGGGAGCCGGACGATTTCACACACGTCCCATCCATGCAGGCGGACCACCAACACGTCGCTCATGCGACATCCCCGTGGCCAACCAACAACTCGACGACCGAAGGACGAGGACCACCGCTAGCGTGGTCGCTCATGAGCCTATACACGGTTGGAAGCGCTCGCTGCGGGACAAGCACGAACTCAAGCCCGACAGCCCGCGCCATCTGGATGGCGTCGTCTATGAGCGGGTGATCGCCGGCACCGCTGGCTACACCCGCCCCATGCTTGAGCGCCACGGCCCCGTCGAGGGTCCAGCTTGACGATCGTTGGCCGCACTTGCGCTCCCCCCGGCCCAGGGCTGAACCTCCCTTACACCGTACGCTCTCCATCGCCACCTGCTCCTTACACGGCGTGCCGACGTGCGATGTCGTTCGTATTGCGCCTGTTCGACCATCGCGGCTCGCTAGTTTCTATCGTGTCCGGGCGTGACAGCCCGCCCCGCGTTTGCTACGTTGCGCGAACGATGAAGGTCTTTCTGAGCTACGCCCACGACGACGCCGACTTGGCTGGGCGCGTCTGCAAGGCGCTTGCGAACAGCGGTCTGGACGTCACCGATCCCGACCGCGACCATCTCCCAGGCGAGAATTGGGCCGGCGAGGTCGCACGTGCCCTGGAAGAGTCCGAAGCGATGGTCGTCCTGCTCACCCCAGCGGCGGTCAGTTCGCCCGACGTCAAGCGCAACATCGAGTACGCCCTCGGCGCGAAGAACTACAGCAACCGGCTGATCCCCGTCGTCGTCGGCGACCGTGAGCATTTCCCCGCCGCGGAAGTGCCGTGGATCGTGCGCCGCATGCCGTGGTTCGAACTGCACGACACCGAGCCTCCGAAAATCGAGCCGATCGCGGAGGCGATCCTCAGCCACGCCTGACGGTCGCCCGGATCGCCAGTGCCGGTTCCCGACGAAGTCTTCCTGTCCCACTCGAGCGCCGACCGAGGCTTCACGGCCAAGCTGGCCGATGTGCTGCGCGACCACGGCGTCCCGGTCTGGTACAGCGACACCAACATCCGGGGCGCGCAGCAATGGCACGACGAGATCGGGGCAGCATTGCGCCGGTGCGATTGGTTGGTGGTCGTCCTCACTCCCGACGCCGTGGAATCGAGGTGGGTCAAGCGGGAGCTTCTGTTCGTCCTCCAGCAAGACCGGTTCGACGGCAGGATAGCGCCCATCCTTTACCGGTCGTGCAACCATGACGAACTCTCATGGACGCTGGCGTCATTGCAGATGGTCGACTTCCGGGAGGACTTCGACCAGGGCTGCCGCGATCTGCTGCGGATATGGGGGATCGGTTACGCGCCAAGAGAGTCGTAGCAGGCACAGCTCTCGCTGTGGCGTCCCTCAGTCGCACCAGTTCCCGCTATCGGCATTTTGTGGGGCGACCTCCCTTCGGGGACCGGGCTCTATCGCCTTCGGCGACCAAGCCCCCTCCGGGGTCTTGGCCCTGGCGGGTGACGATCCCTGTCGCGTAAACCGCAAAAGGCTGCTCAATACGCTCTACACGTTCGCTCAGCCTCCCACGCGCAGCCTCAAGGTCCGGCGAAACGAGGAGGTAACGTCAGCTACGTTGCACGAAGGCCCGCTCGGCCCCCTGAAATCTCGTCCCGGGGCACGTACGAAAACCAGTACTCGGATCCCGGATTGGACAGCAAGGGGAAAAATTCATTACGGTCAAGGAGTTGATGCAGCTACAACGCGGACGCGGGGCCAACGAGCGTCGTTGCGGCTCGACCTCCTCCAACACGTCCGGCCGGTTTCAGCCCCTGCCGCCGCCCCCCTTGCCACCGCTACGACGAATGATCGACCTGCGTCCCGATTTCACCTGCGTCTTCGTCTCCCGGCCCTCGCATGAATGCGTCGAACGAAGCCAGATCCTCGTCACTAGGGACGTCCATTCGCGGGAAGGCACGGATCTCCTCCGCGATGTCCCGGCGGTTAATCGTTCCCAAGCTGGTCCTGCCGAGCTCAATCTCGTAGTCGAGAGCGCCGCACCACTGATTTATCCGGCCATAGCCTGGGTGCAGCGCCACCGAGTTGTGGCGCTTGCGGACTTCGTGCTTCGCCAAGGAGACGCGAATGGCTTCAAGGCGCGTAAACGGAATGTAGGTTCGCTTGAGATCGTCACTAATCGCCTCAATCCGCGCTGCCGCGCAACGGGGTGGAACGGCGTCACATGCCGGCACTTCCCTATGGCGAGGTCGGGGAATGCGTTGCGAAGGTGAAGGCAAGCCAACGGGTCAGCCGGTCGTCGAAGCTGGCGTTCGAGTTTCTGGTGCTGACGGCTGCGCGCTCCGCTGAGGTGCGCAAAGCGACCTGGGACGAGATGGACGTAGAAGGGGCGACCTGGACGCTCCCTGCCGCGCGGATGAAGGCGAACCGCGAGCATCGGGTACCGCTGTCTGGGCGTGCGCTCGAAGTGCTTGCCGAAGCGGCGGAGCTGTCGGACGGCACGGCACTGGTGTTTCCCGGCGTGCGGCGGGGCCGCCCGCTGAGCGAGAACACGCACGCGAAGCTGCTGCGCGAGCTTGGCTTTGACGCCGTGACGCACGGGTTCCGGTCCAGCTTCCGCGATTACGCGGCGGAACAAACCCACACATCGCATGCCGTTATGGAAGCTGCGCTAGCTCACACCATCAGGAACAAAGCCGAAGCCGCCTATGCGCGTAGCGACCTGTTCGAGAAACGGCGCGAGCTTATGGAGTCCTGGGCGCGATACTTGAGGCATGAAACGGAAGGTCAGGCACGTTGACCCTGCGTGACCGACTGCGAGCCGGATTGGAACAGGGTTAACCGGATCGCAGCCAGTTCAGTTGTGTGGTCGTTGTTTCGCCCGGATAGCCACTCCAGCTGCGCCATTCACACGGGATCCGGGGCGGTCTGACCGGCCTGTACTACTTGATACTCGTTGACGTCCCGGGCCCACGTTGGAAGGGGCATAAGCGAGGACGGACGGAGAGCCAGGTCCGCGAGAACGTGTCCTTGAATGGCGGGTGCGGCTCTAAACGGCCAATCGGTTCCAAGGTGTTCCTGCGCGACGGTCAAGGACTCGTCGAGTCTCGCCAGAGACTCAGGCTCGACATCCGGGACTTCGACAAGAATGGCGATCTCTCGGGGTGGCCAGTACACGGTCTCAGAATCCCGAATCGGCCTCAAGTGGCAGCGGATTGTGTGGCCGGCCTGCTTGAGAGTGGCGGTTAGGCTCCGTAGTCTGTCGGCGAGTCGATGTTTCGCGCGGGCCAGGCAGTATCGGGAAGCCGTCGTAGTCGACTTGTTGCGCCCGCTCTTTCGAACGGATTTGGCGAGGGCAATGAAGTAACTCGGGTCTTCCGATAGCTCGTGTAGGATCCGGGATACGTCGCTCAGGCGGTCCGCCAAAGCCGATAACTGCGTTAACGGCGGATTGGGGGACACTCGCCAGATATCGGATCGCGCGTGTTCGCGGGCTTGCGCCGCGAGGTTTCCGGCGTAGGTTGCGGTGCCTTTACCCTTTTCGATGTCGCCAAGCCTGAGAAGGAGATTGCCGAGGACGCCCGTCAGCAATGCGCCGAGCGTGTCGTCTCCCTGGCCCCCTTGGGCGGGCTCGGTCATAACGGCGGAGGGACTTTCCGGAGACGCGTATGCCAGCGCTTTGGCTGCTTCGATGGTCTCATTGGCTCTCGTCGCGAATTCATCGGCATTCGGCAGGCGTCTTCCCTGAATCCACTTCTCCGTGAACGTGCGGAACAGCCTTTCGGTGTTTTGGACGAGGGGCGTCATCTGTCGCGCGTATTCCGTCAGGGTGTCGCTGGCGATCCTCGCCTGAAGAATCTGGCGGAAGGCCACGTTCCATGCAACCAGCGACTTGGCCGGGAGGTTCGCCCTCGGCATGTCCTTGGACCAAGGCTTGAAATCGCCAACGACCACCGGATTGCCCGCGGGGTCCAGTGCGTCGGAAGCGGCAGCGTCCGCGTCTGGTGCCAGTGCGATCAAAGTCTCGCAGATTTGGCAGACAGTGCTGTGGGGGTCCGACTGGTTCTCCTCGGCCAAGTGGAACCAGTCTGACCGGATGGTGAGCCCATGCGAGCCGTCGGTTTGAAGGGTGGGAAAAGTCGTCCAAGGGCTCTGCGAGTGGAAGAGATCAAGTAACGCCTGCTGTCCTCCACACTGCTCGACGATGGCTTTGGCTCGTTCCACGCTGACAAGGTAGGCGGTGGAGAGGAGCCTCGCGATCTGACCGACATCGGCGCCGGATAGGTCGTCAATTGTCAGTTCTATCGGGATCGGCGAAGGTTGCGTTCCGCAGATCGGCACCAAGGCTGAGAGGAGCTGGTTGGCTTCGTGTAGGGCGGTGCACGGAGGGGGTGTGTGCCCGTCCGGGAGTCTTTCGAGGCAGACGGATCGCAAATCAAGCTTCGGCAAGCCTCGGAATGCCAGGATCGCGTTGTGCAGCCTCTGCCACTGTTCCGAGCGGCCCAGGTTCGGCAGGTCGACTTCCGTGCTGGCGAAACCTGCGGCCAATGACCAATGGCCACGGGGGACTTCGTGAGCGTCCAGTGTGGCTGTCAACGAGGAGACGTAACGCTCTAGGGTCGCTAGACCGAGTCCGGTCAAGATGGCTGCCCAAGTGCTGACATCGCGACTTCGTCGAAGGGTGTCAGCGAGCCTGTTCAACGTGTCTTGTTGTTCTTCGTCGGTTGAGGTGGAGAGTAGGCTTCGCAGGACTGTGGGCAACGAATCTTGTGTGGTAGCGGGCAGGCTCTCCCAGAGCGTGTCGGTGCTAAGGCTGGTCAGTTCATCGTGCGATGCCGCGAGTAGAGCCTGCGAGCGGAGGAGGTGTAATCCGCCCAGAACGCCAGGGCGCCGTTCAAGCACGACGTGTTCGTCGAGTAGCCTTCGTAGCGCACGCGCGGCGGGGTCGCGTTCCAGTTGGAGCAGTTCAAACAGGGGATCAGCGTCGACTTCTCCCCCGCGCGCACAGAGGACGGCTGTGCTCCTGATGATGGCCAGCTCGTCGTTCCGGTCTTCTGACTCTCTCTGGCGGACCTGTTCGCCTATGACGGCCGCAAGGCGTTGTCCCTGCGTCAAGAGGTGGACGTACTCGAGCAGGAGGCCCTCGGATTGCTCGAACGGCTCCCGCCAATGCGTCCAACTCGCCTCCCCAGCTGCCGACAGTTTCTGCCAGAGACTCTGAGCCAAGACGGCATTGAGTTGGACGTGAATGATGTCGGTGTCCGAGTGGTTCGAGATTAGCGCCAGGTCTTCCTGTCGGGTCGACCCAAGCAGGAAGACAGGGAGCCCGCGCAGTTCGCGAACCAGGACGTTCCACAAGTCGCTGCCAACAGGCCCGATGTCGTCGAATGCCAACGCGATGGGCGACGTCTCGGTAGGCCGGCGCGAGCGGACGAACCGCAGGATCGAGGATGCATCGGGAGCGGTCGCGGTGCCGGTAATCTCGAACCACCTCATCTGTCCTGCCAAATCGCTCGCCGTGAGCCAGATCAACGCGGATTTCCCCGCACCGGATGGGCCGGTGAGCAGCACATGTTTGCGCCTCTCTAGGGCGGTGGCGATGTTTGCCGTATCGGTGTGCCGTTCTAGAACCAGTCCTGCGGCGACGTGGCCGGGCCGGACCTTGACGCCTTGGTAGAACGCGGCCTCCTGAACTGGCGTGACGAACTCAACGGGAGCGAGGAGGCCCCCCGATAGTGCCTCGTGGATCGAGGATGGGTCTTCGGCATCGAGGCGGTCCATGATGCGCCGGTCGACCTCGGCCGGGGATATCCGGCGCCGCTCGTGGAACGCGTTGTTTGCGTTCTCCGCCGAGGTTCTCGCGACCAACCTGTAGAGATCGTTGGCGATGCCTTCTACGGTGACAGGAGCGGTGTCCAGCTTGCTGAAGAGGAGACCGAAAATCTCGTCGCCGGGCGTGGCGCAGACGAACACGTTGCCCGAGTCGTCGTCAAAGAGCCTGCCGATAGGATCGCTAGAGATGTCGGAGGCAGGTCGCTCTAGGACTATGGCGGTCCGCGTCTCTGCGGCGCCGGGCAGCCGGGCGGCCTTTTTCACCGCCGCGTCTAGGAATCCGTCTACTTCTTTCTTTCGGAACATCCCTTCATGGCGAGACTTGGCTTGGATCCAGAAAGCGGAGTCGGCCAATTCGATGACGCAGTCGTCGAACCCTTCTGGAACTAGATGCCCGGATGGCGCGACGCCTGCCCATTGCCGGACGAGGATCAGCGTGGAAATCAAGTGTTGGTAGTCGAATCCTCGAGCCGCCCATGCGCCAGAGCGGGACTACTGTCGGGAGTGCGGGATGTCACAATGAGGTGATCGTAGCCGCTTGGCTTGCGGGCGGGTCGCTATTGACTCGTCTGGCATCAACGATGAGCGGTTCGAGAGGAGGGGTTGTGAGGAGCGCGGTGGCGAATTGGCCGCAATGAGCCGCAATAGGCCAGAAATGGGCCAAGCATCTGACCTACAAGGGGTTCCAGCGCGCTCCGGCTCCTCGTCCCGTGGAGACAGCCAGCCCCTTGGCCTTCAAAGTGGCCAGATCTTCTCGCAGCCGCCGTTCGTCTGTCTCGGAGCCTAGCAAAGCGCGGATTTCGCGGAGTGCCAAGGCACGTTCGGAGCCGTGCAGTATCGCGAGGACGGCGTTCTGCTGGTCTGTGAGGTCGCCGCCTTGTAGGCGAACCGCGTGGCGACCGGAACGCCGGAAGCGCACTGTCACGGAGTCGGCGCACGCCTCGATTTCGGGCCTGGGTAGACCGGCAGAGGTCGCTAGTTCCGCCATCCTGAGCGTGCCGCGCCCCCATTGCTCTATGAGTCCACGCCGGTAGAACGTGCGTGCAATCAGCGGATTCCACGGTCTCGACTCATGCGGCGCGAAAAGGGCGTCAGGTGTCAAGCCGAAGTGCAACGGACCGGTAGAAGTCACTTCTAAGCGGTCGTCGTAGACCGCGAGGCCGATCGAGCCGCCGCCCATCGCATAGTCCCGGTGGCAGAGGGCGTTTGCGAGGGCCTCGCGGACGGCCAATAGCGGGTAGAGTGGCTCGTCGATGCGCTGGACACGGCCCGGCTCAAACCGGCTCGCGATGGGAATCGTGTCGTTGAGAAAGCGCTCAGCGCTTGCGAGCAGGGCGAAGGCGTTGCCGTTGAACTGGCGGTTGTCGAGGAACTCCGAGCGGCCGAGGCCGCGGAAACGCGCTACACGGAGGAGGCATTGCGGCATATCGGCTTCAAGCCGGCGTCGACTGCCGAAAAGTACGGCTGCGGCGCGCAAGGGTACGCCGTCTCGCATCAATCCCAAGCCGAGCAGCATGTCTTCGGGCTCTCGACTGCCGGGCTCGTTCAATCGGCCGACCCTCACGGCCTCGGCAACGGTGTTGCGCAGTTCGGCCAAGTCCAGATCCTGGATCTCCCAGCCGGCGGCCAACTCGGTCTCCCAGCGGCGGTCGCCGTGCATGCGCTCGAAGAGCATCCGGTTGTATTCGTCGGCGAGCATGGCGCGCGTGGTGTTGCCCACACGACGATAGGAAGCTCCCCGGTACTGGTAGGGCGACGAGGCGCCGGGACCGACCTCGATGACCACGACGTAGCGGTCTCCCGACAGCCGCACCCTCTCGATCTGCGGGAAAACCGGAGGGTCGATGCGCTGTATCTCGCTTCCCAACTCCTCGAGCGTGCGCTCGGTCACCTGTTGGCCCACCACGGCGCCGTCGGGAGAAACGCCAAACAGGACGTGTCCGCCGCGCTGATTGAGCATGGCGCACACGGTGGCGGCAGCTTCGCGCCGCGTTCCCGTGGTGGCCTTGAGCTCCAGCGTTTCGGACTCACCGGATGCCACGAGGTCAAAGACCTGTTCCAGGGTCACGCGGGGGTCTCCGCGCTTGGGCCTTCGTTGTCGCCCTCCCCGGCCAGATGGCGACCAGCGCTGCGTTCTGAGCCGCCCGCTATCAGATTCGGCAGCTCGGCCTTCCAGTCGCGCATTAGCACAAGAGCAAACTGGAACGTAGGCAGCTCGACGGAACCCACATCGATCCCGTCGCGTACCTCCAATGAACGTCTCCAGCGACCTCGGGACAGGAAATCCAGGAGGTCGCGCTTGTAGTCGGTGTTGATGTTGTCCAGGTGGTCGCCCTTAGTCTCGAGGACGGTGATGCGCTCGGGATGGCCGTCCGATCCCATCGCGAAGACGAAGTCCGGGTAGATCCTGCGGCTTTGCCAGCCTTGGATCCCGTACTGCGCACGAGCGACGTTACGGTGCCACCATTTCAGAGTCTTTTCCGCGTCCAGATAGACGGCGACCTCGCGCTCGTCGCTGTTCAAGTCCTGCTGGTACACCGGGACAAACAAGCTCTTGCCCAATGGACCGCCGGTCTTGGAGGCCACCAGCGGCGCATTCTCGGGCGCGGTTGTGTCCATGTGGAATGGCATGTGCCAGTCGTTGCCGTCGAGGCGTAGGTGGAACTGTATGCGGCCATCGGTCGCGTCGGTCTTGAACACAGCCTCGGCGCGCACGTCGCGCTCGGTTTGGAGGGCTTTACGCAGTTCCTCGACGATCAGACCGGCAAGGCGTCCAAGCTGGGAAGCGTCGAAGCCGCCTTCTCGTAGCGCGTGCAGAAGGCTGCCTACGATTTCGCGTCCGACGAACGGGTTGGGAACGATGTCCAGAATCGCGCGGACAGCGTAGGAAGCGTCGAAGCGGAGAGCCTCGCTCGCACCGGAGACGGATTCACCGGTGAAGGGGTCGTCGCCGCCCGTGATCGCAATCCGCTGGAACTGAGTCTCGGCGAACTGGGCGTCCACGGGCACACGTTCGGCGATGGGCCGAGGATCGAAGCCTCGCCAGTCGATACGGGACAGGATGTCGGTTTCGTAGTCGATCTCGCGGAGGTCCGTTCCGTCCTTGACCATGACCCTGGGAAGGTAGATCTCCTTCTTCGCGAAGCGGGCGCGGCGAGCTAGTTTGCGAAGTGAGGGGGCGTCACCAGTGTCGTGTCGGTCCACCGCCAGCACGAGGTCTCCAAGCCCGTCGCGCTCCAGACCGGCCTTGATGGCGGCGACCACCTCCGCTGTTTCGGCGTGGTGCGTGATGATGTGGCACTCGTCGAGTTCTCCGACGCCGGTCTTGCTCGCGTGAGGCTGCCGGAGGATGCGGCCCACGAGCTGTGTCATCGCGTTCAGGTTGGTGCTCGCGGCGAGCGAGCAGAGCAGGTACGCGAAGGGACAGTCCCAGCCCTCCTGCAGGGCCTGTTTGGTGATGATCGCGCGGACGCGGTTGGTCGACGAGAGCAGGTCTTGGTTCTCGGGTTGGGCCAGATCGTTCGTCTCGGCAGTCTTGACCGCTATCTCTGCGTCGTCGAATCCGGCCCCAAGCAGCGCCTCCCGGACATCTTCGGCGTGAATCCGCCCGCTTTCCCGTTGGTCGGTGCCCGTGCGCTCGACTTGGACCAGCATGATCGGCCGAAGGTAGCGATCGGTTTCGGCGCGAAGCGTGCGGGCCGCAGCGTCGAGTCGATCGAGGCGGCTGACCGCCGCGTACAGGGTTGCGCGCCAATCGGTCCCCTGCCTCGTATCCAGGTTGAGAGGGATCTTGATCATGCCTTCGCGGTCGATTTCCCGCCCGGTCACCTCGACGAGGAGGTTGGCGTAGCGAGCGGGGCCGGCATTCTTGCCGTACCGCTCCTTAACGTCCCGAGGCGTCGCGGTCAGTTCGAGGACAAAACACGGATTGAATCCGTAGAGCGTCCGGAAGGCGAGATCGGAAATGGCCTTGTGCCCTTCGTCGAGCACGACCACAGGCCGAATCATCCGCAGTGCGTTGCCGAGCGAGTCCTTGACCATAGGGAACATGCCGCGATAGGCGTCAAGGTTGGCGGTGTCGTGCAACGCCTCCCGGTGCGCTTCCTGGTCGCCCTCTGGCGGAAAGAACCCGTGCACGTCGCCGCGATCCTGGAACATCTTGAGGGTGTCTTTGGTCTCGCGGTTGGCGGATTGCAGCATCAGCAGCATCACGCACAGGTTCGCCTCGACATCTCGCGCGTCGAGGAGGTCGGCCTTCTCCATGACCTTCACGCGACCGGCGGCGACTCGGTCCAAGGCCTGACGGTAGGGGTGTTGCCGGTCTTTGAGGTGCTGGAGCGTCTGGCTGTAGATGGCCTCGTTCGGGACGATCCACAGGACGAAGCCGGTGTTGCGCTGCAGGTAGCGTCCCATGATCCGTGAGACGCCGGAAACGGCCAACCAGGTCTTGGCGCCTCCCGTGGGCACTTTGAGCACGACGTTCGGGACGGGACGATCACAGCCGTCCTTGCGGGCAGAGTATGGGACGTCACAGCGGGAAAGGGGGAGCTTGCTTTCGGCTTTGAGAGCGTTCCAGGCGTTCTCGGCGAAGTCGGGGACGGGGATGTCCAAGTGTGGTTTGGTGGCGGCAAGCGCCGCGATCTCGTCCGTTTCGTGCTTGTTGGCCTTCAGGAGGTCAATGTGGGAGTCCAGCGCCGCCAGGACGCGATCCTGATAGTCGAGCCGCCGGAACATCGTCAGGACCGGTCGATCCGGTAGAGGGCAAACGGGAGCGGGACGAACTCCACCGGGATGCGTTGCTCCCCAAGCATCTTCTGGCTGACGTAACGCGCTGGAGCGAAAACCAGATGATGGCCGTCAGAAGCAGTAGCTGCGATTTCCTTGGCGCGTGACAGTGTCAAGGCGGCGTCCGGCGACTTGAGCCAGTCGAGGTTGGGCTTGTAAATGAGCCAGACGTGCTGACCATCGTGGGCTTGGCCGATGTAGAAGTCAGCCTCGCGTCCCGCAGCGGGGTTCGCAGCGCGGTTGGTGGCCATGTTGAACAGGACGGCCCCGAGTTGCCCCCACTCTGTTTGCCCGCAAAGCCGTAGCCCTCGCATACGCGGCGCACGCGTTCCGCCGTTAGGCGGTCCGCGTAGTCTTCCATCTCGACCAGAATGAACCGCCGTTGCCCACCGTCGAGCTTGTTCGCCTCCAGGACCGCATGGGCGGTAGTCCCGGAGCCTGCGAATGAGTCGAGCACAATCGCATCTGGATTCTCGATCAAGGAAATCGCCTTGCGCACGAGGCCGGTTGGCTTAGGGTTGTCGAACACCGCATGCCCGAAGATCCGCTTGACTTCGTTACCACCGTCGTCCGATGACCCAACTTCAGACCAGTCCCAGACGTCGACTGGAACCATGTCCTGTGCTTCGGACAGATAGAGCTTCAGTCTCGGATAGTCGGCATTGCCGTCGGTCCCCCACCAGAGCCGGTGCTCCGCGACGTGTCGCGCATGCTCTGCAGGTGAGTACTTCCAGGCGTGCGTGGGATGTTCAACGGCCTCATCCGCGCCGGGCCGGTCGATCGAGTACACGAGGTTGGGACGCCGGTCTTTGGTCGCTGGATTGACGTAGGACGAAGTCATCCATGGCCCCCGTGGATCGTCGTCGGGGTTCGTATAGCCAGAATCCGCCGAGACTGTTCGCGGTTCCTTGACCTGGCGGAGGTCGGTGCTGGCGCGATAGACCAGGACATGGTCCTTCATGGCGTAGAACAGGTTGGCGTTGTTGGACCGCGTGTATCGCTTGACCCATGAGACGGTCGCGAGAAAGCAATCGGAACGAACAGTTCATCAAGCATCATCCGTGCGTGCTGCTGTTCGTTGTCATCGACAGTCCAAAAGAGCAGTCCAACATCGGATAGGAGTTGATGCAGGAGACGAAGCCTCGGCCAGATCATGGCGCACCACTTATCGTGGCGGAGTCCGTCGTCAACACCGACCGGATTGGCGTCAAGCCAGTCCCTGATCATCGGTGCGTTGACGTTGTCGTTGTAGCACCAGCCCTCATTGCCCGTGTTGTAGGGCGGGTCGATGAAGGCGCAATCGACCTTGCCCGCGTAGGACGGGAGAAGCGACTTGAGGGCGAGCAAGTTGTTGCCGTGGATAACCAGGTTTCCGTCAAGCGCCGGTTCGCCAATGCCCTTGTTCGGGTCCGGCACTAAGGGGTGGAACGGAACGGAGAGGTGGTGGTTGTAGACGAACTCCCTGCCCTTGAAGTTGATTTCGGTCACTTGTCGGTCCTAGGAGTAGTGGTGGCGGGGCACCGAGCCGGGGGGGCGGCAAGGGCCGTGTAGGCGCTAGCGGACAATCGTCGAACGCAGTTGGGCGACGCTTCCTTGAGCATTGGGGGTAGGGGCGGCTCGGGCATTGGCACATTGTCTCGTTGCGCCGGCCCCGCTGCAAATCTGGCGCGTGGTTACCCCGGGGCCCGATAGCGCCCAGCGCCCGCCGGAGCACGTGTGCGATGCTGGGGCCGGTATCGACGGACGGGAGTGCGGTCGTTTTCGAGG
>JAPOYW010000360.1 GCA_026706425.1 Gammaproteobacteria bacterium | reverse complement strand
GACGCTCGTAGACGTCGCCGCCCTCGAAGTCGGCGAAGTAGCGCCCGAAGGTCTCGCGGTAGCGAAATTGTCCGACCTTCTTGGAGCTGCGCATCATGAGGTCCCGTGACGCATCAGATGTTCCGCGTCTCGCAGTAGTCGCGCCAGCGTGCGAAGGCGTCGGCGATCTCGGTGCCGCGCAACTGGGTCATCGGTTCGATGCCCGGGTGGGTGAAGATGTAGAACTCGTCGGTCTGGATGGCGTGTAGCACCATGTCGCCGACGATGGCGGGATCGATCATGCTGGCGCGGATGTTCTCGTTGAAGGCGTCGCGCTCCTCGGCGGGAAGCGACTCTCCCCAGCGACGAGTCCCGTGGTCGAGATCCTCGGGTCGGTTGCGTCCGGAATCGAGGATGTTCGTGTCGACCATGCCCGGGCACAGGACCGATACTCCGATGTTGTGGGGCATGAGATCGGCCCGCATGGTTTCGGAGATGCCGACGACGGCGAATTTGCTGGCGGTGTAGACCGACAGCCCTGGGATCGAAATGTGCCCGGCCATGGACGCGGTGTTCACGAAATGGCCACCTTCGCCGTGGCTTTTCAAGCGCTCGGCGAAGGTGCAGATGCCATTGACGACACCGTTGATGTTCACGCCCAGCACCCAGTCCCAGTCGTCGTAGGTCATTTCGTCGATGCGGCCGCCGACGGCCACGCCGGCGTTGTTGCACACCACGTGGACCTTGCCGAAGCGCGCCTCGGTGGCCAGCGCCGCCGCTTCCATGCCATCGCGGTCGGTGACATCGACCCTCAGGGTGAGGAATTCGACGTTGCTCGCGTCGAATTCGTCTTGAATTGTGTCGAGCGCGGCCTGCTCGATGTCGGCAATGGCGACCTTCATGCCGGCGGTGGAGAGTGCTCGGGCCATGGCGAGGCCGATGCCGCTTGCGCCGCCGGTGATGAAGGCTGTCTTGCCCGCCACGTCACGCACGGTTGTGCCTTAGGTTGATCTTGCCGCGGGTGCCAGTCTAGCACCGGCGCCGGTGTTCCCCGGCTCCCTTGGCGGCGCGTAGGGGCAGCACGCGGCGACATCGGTTGTCGGCTTGGGCGGCGCTATTGCGGGAATTCCCTCGCCGGTTTGCGGTCAAACAAACGCGGGAGTGGGGTAGAAAGTCGCCAGTCGTCTTTGTATCTTACCGCCGCTTCGCCGGTGCCGCGGCTGCGGACGTGCCGAAGCGAAGGACAGACTTAGCAAAAAGTGAATGGAGGAGTTCGGTGATCGACGCCGAGGAGTTGACACGCCGGTACGGGGAGACGTTGGCGGTGGATTCCGTCAGTTTCTCCATCGGCGGTGGAGAGATCGTCGGTTTGTTGGGGCACAACGGTGCCGGTAAGACGACGATCATGAAGATGTTGACGGGGTACCTAGAGCCGAGTGCGGGCCGCGTCAGCGTCGACGGCTACGATGTGGGGGAGGCGCCGGAGGCGGTCCAGCAGCGGCTGGGCTACCTGCCCGAGAATTGTCCGGTCTACCCGGAGATGACCGTGGTCGAGTATCTGGACTACGTGGCGGGGTTGCGGCATGTCGCGGATCGCGCGTCGGCACTCAAAGAGGTGCTTGCCGCCACCGACCTCGAGGGACGGGCTTTCGATCTGATCGGCACGTTGTCCAGGGGTTTCCAGCAACGCGTGGGCGTGGCCCAGGCCATCGTCCATAGGCCGCAGCTGTTGATCCTGGACGAGCCGACCAATGGCCTCGATCCCTCCCAGACACAGCAGATGCGCGACCTGATCCGCGCCCTGGCGGAGAACGCCACGGTGATCCTGTCGACCCACATCATGCAGGAGGTCGATGCGGTGTGCGACCGGGTGATGATTCTGCGCGCCGGCAAGCTCGCCTTGGACGAACGGATGACGGACTTGCAGCGCAGCGATCGGATGGTGCTCCGAACGAACGCTACGCAACAGGCGATCGAGTCCGCGGTGACCGGGTTCGCCGAAGTGGCCGGCCACGACGGCGGCTACGCCTTCGACGGCGTGTCCGACGATGCGAGCCGTGCGGAACTGACGCGCCGCCTGGTGGGTGCCGGTATTGCGGTGCATGCCCTCGCCGCACAGAAGCGCGATCTCGAGACCGTGTTCCGGGAGGTGAGCGCCGAAACCGAGGAGGCTGACGATGCGAGTTGATACCGTCCGAAGGATCGCCGGCAAGGAACTGGCGCACTTCTTCTCGTCTCCCATCGCCTACCTTTTCCTGGGTGCGTTTCTCGGGGTCACCCTGTTCGTGTTCTTCTGGGTCGAGGCGTTCTTCGCCCGGAACATCGCCGACGTGCGGCCGATGTTCGAGTGGCTGCCCGTGCTGCTGGTGTTCCTGGCCGCGGCGCTGACGATGCGCATGTGGAGCGACGAACGCCGAACCGGCACGCTGGAACTGGTGGTTACGGTGCCGGCGACCAGCACCGAGTTCGTCGTCGGCAAGTTCCTGGCGTGCTGGAGCCTTCTCGTGGTCGGGTTGGCGCTGACGGTGCCGTTGCCGGTCACGGTGGCGATGCTCGGCGATCTCGACTGGGGTCCGGTCCTTGCCGGCTACCTGGCGGCTGCGCTCCTGGGTGCCGCCTATATCTCCATCGGCCTGTTCGTCAGCGCCAAGACCGAGAACCAGATCGTCGCCTTGATACTCGCGTCGTTCGGCTGCGGCGTCTTCTACCTCCTGGGCACACCGACGATCACCGAACTGTTCGGCAGCACCATCGGCGATGCGCTGCGCGCCGTCGGCGCGGGCTCCCGGTTCGAGTCCATCACCCGGGGCGTGTTCGATTTGAGGGACCTCTACTTCTACGGCTCGGTGCTGGCGGTGTTCCTGGCGCTGAACGTCTACGCGGTGGACTCGCAGGGATGGGCAGCCGAGGGCGGCGGACGCCGGCACATGGAGCGGCGGATTGTGCTGGGACTCGTGGCGGCGAACTTCCTGGTCGCCAACTTCTGGCTGTCGGGCGTGGGCTTCCTGCGCTGGGATGCGACCCAGGGCAACCAGTACTCCATCTCCGAAGCCACCAAGAGCTATCTCAAGGAACTTCGCGAACCGCTTCTGATCCGCGGCTACTTCAGCGCCAAGACCCACCCGCTGCTAGGCCCGCTGGGTCCGCAGCTCAAGAACCTGTTGACCGAATACGGCATCGCGGGAGGCGACATGGTCCGCGTCGAACTCGTCGACCCGACGGAGAGTCCCGAGCTCGAGGACGAGGCCAATTCCAAGTACGGCATCCGCGCGGTTCCCTTCCAGGTGGCGAGTCGGTACGAGGCGAGTCTCGTCAGTTCCTACTTCGACGTGCTTGTCCAGTACGGCGACGAATACGAGGTGCTGAGTTTCAGCGACCTGATCGAGGTCAAGGTACAGGGCGAGGCCGATCTGGACGTCCGACTCAAGAATCCGGAATACGACATCACGCGCAGCATCAAGAAGGTCCTGTACGGATTCCAGGGCGGCGGCAGCGTCTTCGACAACGTCACCAAGCCCGTCGCCTTCACCGGCTACATCTCCGCCGACGACCGCTTGCCGGAGACACTGCGCGCGTTGCGCGGCGATCTCGATGTCGTCCTGCTGGAGATGCAGGAGGAGTCGGGCGGCAAGCTGACCGCACAGATCGTCGACCCCGATGCCGGGGGTGGCGAGGTGGCGCTACAGATCGCCCGGGACTACGGCTTTCGGCCAATGGCGGCCAGCCTCTTCGATCTCAACACCTTCTATTTCTACCTGACACTGACCGATGGGGAAACCTTGGTGCAGATGCCGATCCCGGAGACCCTGGATCGGGAAGGGCTGCGGCGGGGCATCGAGGAGGGCCTGAAACGCTACGCGGCGGGCCTCTTGAAGACCGTTGGCCTATCCGCCCCGCAGGGGATGCCGCCCTACATGCAGCAACAGATGCCGCATATGCAGCAGCAGCCCGGCAACGAGTTCAACGGTTTGCAGGACATCCTCGATTCCGACTTCAGCGTGCAGAGCGTGGATCTGCCGAGCGGGCAGGTCGAGGCGTCTGCGGACGTGCTGATGGTCGTGGACCCTTCCGGTCTCGACGACAAGGCGGTATTTGCCATCGATCAGTTCCTGATGCGGGGGGGCACGGTGGTGGTCGCCGCCGGCGCGTACCGGACGGTGATGACGCCGCAGTCGCTGACCGCGACGCCATCGTTATCCGGTCTCGACGACTGGCTGGCGCACCAGGGCGTGACCATCGATCCTTCGCTGGTCATGGATCCGAAGAACGCGGCGTTCCCGGTGCCGGTGACCCGCCAAGCCGGCGGCTTCACCTTCCGGGACATCCAGATGATCGACTATCCCTACTTCGTCGATGTGCGGGACGATTCGCTGAACCAGGACGTCGCGTTCACTGCGGCGATTCCCCAAGTGACGATGGCGTGGAGTTCGCCCATCGAAGTGGACGAGGAACGCCATGCCGAACGGACGGTCACGACCTTGATGACGAGTTCCGCCGCGAGTTGGCGTTCGACGCCCACCGACATCATGCCGAGCCTCGACCTCTCGGGAGACGTCGTCTACACACCCGAAGGCGAGCAGCGGCCGAGTACGCTCGCGGTCATGTTGGAAGGCCGCTTCGAGTCGTTCTTCGACGAGTCGCCACTCGCCGAAAGCGAGCCCGCCCCGATCACCGAAGACGAATCGGAACCCCCGACCGAAGCGGAAGATGATTCGGACGGAGAGGAAGCCGGGGACGAGGAGGACGCCGATACGCTGGGCACGGTCACCTCGGTGATCGACCGCTCGCCGGAATCCGCCCGCTTGATCGTCATCGGTTCGGCTTCCTTCCTCGCGGACCAGACGATGCGCATGGTCGGATCGGCGGACGGCATGATCTACGGCAATTCGAACCAACTCATGGCGAACCTCGTCGATTGGGCCGTCGAAGACCGGTCGCTACTCGGAATCCGCGCCCGCGGTCATTTCAACCGCACCCTTGAGCCGATGGAAGCGGATCAGCAGCGGATTTGGGAATACGTCAACTACGCACTGGCGCTCGCAGGCCTTGCACTGGTGTTCGGCTTGAGCCGTCAGCGTCGGTTGACGCGTCGGAGTACGTTCCAGGCACAGTTGGAGGCATCGTCATGACCCGGGCGAAAGGGATGATCAACAAAACGACGCTCGGCGCGCTGCTGGCCATACAGATCGTCTTCGTGGGCGTCCTGCTCGCGGCGAAAAGCGGCGGCATCGAGGAGCCGGAGCCGTTTCTCGAGTTCGACGCGGACGGCGTCGACAGCTTGACCGTTTCGAACAGCGAAGGCTCGGTGAGCCTATCCAAGGTGGACGGGAACTGGCAGTTGCCGGACGGCGTTCCCGCTGCCGGGTTCAAGGTGGACTCGGTACTCGAGAGGTTCGCCAAGGCTGCGGGGAGCTGGCCGGTGGCCAACACGGCGCCCACCCGGGAGCGGTTCGAGGTCACGGAGGAGAACCACCAACGCCACATCGTGGCACGGGCGGGTGACGACACCGTGGCGGACATCTATCTCGGCACGTCGCCCGGCTACCGCAAGACCCACGCCCGGCGCGCGGGGGAAGACGAGATCTACGCGGTCACGTTCTCCAACTACGAAGCCGGCGTGAAGGCGGCGGATTGGCTCGATCGGTCGTTGCTTCGTCCCAAGGGCGAGGTTGCCGCGCTGCGCCGCCTGCCGGGCGATCCTGCCATGGCACAGGCGGGTCCTGAATCGGAAGCGGACACCGAAGAGGGCGGCGACTCCGTCGAAACGGTGGCGGGCTTCGAGTTGAGCAAGGACGGTGGGGACGGCGAGGAACCGAATGCTTGGGTATCCGCCGACGGCTCGGTGCTCGACCAGGGCAAGGTCGAGACCTTCGTCGGCCGGTTCAAGGGACTCTCGGTCACCGGCGTGCACGAGGAGGCCTTGCCGGAGTCGGCGACGATGACCTTCGTTCTCACCGACGAGGAGGGCGAACAGACGCTGTCGGTGTTCTCCCTGGACGACGGCGAGAAGCACGTGGCGGCATCGGATCGCGTAGCCGGCGCCTACGAGCTGTCCAAGTACATCGCGGAACAGATGAACAAGCCGGTCGCCGACCTCCATGCGGACCCGCCGGAAGACGAAGAAGCCGAAGAGTCCGAACCGGCGCCTGAACCCGACGCGGACGCCCAGGCGGCGGGGGAGTCGGCGGACGAAAGCGAGGACGCCGAGGCGGTCGAGGCATCCGAAGACGGATGACCATCGAGCTCTACACCTGGCCGACCCCGAACGGCCGCAAGATCTCCATCGCCTTGGAGGAGCTTGGCCTCGACTACGTCGCGCATCCGGTGAACATCGGCAAGGACGAACAGTTCGCCACCGAGTTTCTCGCCATCAGCCCAAACAACAAGATCCCGGCGATCATCGACCGCGACACCGGTCGGTCCCTGATGGAATCCGGCGCGATCCTCCTCTACCTGGCTGACAAGACCGGCAAACTGGGCGGCTCGGACCGCTGGACGACGCTGGAATGGCTGATGCTGCAGATGGGCGGCGTCGGACCGATGCTCGGCCAGGCCAACCACTTCCTGCAGTTCAACGCCGGCAAATCGGACTACGCGGAGAAACGCTACGGCGACGAGGCGAGACGCCTATACGGCGTCCTCGATCAGCGCCTCGTCGGCTGGGAATACCTGGCCGGCGACTATTCCATCGCCGACATTGCGACATGGCCATGGATCGCCCGCTGGCCCTGGCATCGAATCGATTGGGCGGATTACCCGTACCTCAAGCGCTGGTTTGTCGCGATCGCGTCGCGCCCCGCCGTGCAGAAGGGCTGGAGCGTCCCGTTCGACGCGGGCGAGACCCCGCTCCCCGAGTAGGTACCGCTTAGGTCGTCCGATGAGTCCCGACGACCGCCAGGTCGACATCCTGAACAACGCCGGCGTTCCAGACATTTCCGGACCACGTCACATCGCTTGCATATCGGTCGATGACGTGAACCTTTAGCTGCGGGACCTGGTAGCCGAGCGCCGCCTCATTGATTTTCTCGGCCTGGAACTCGTCGACGAGGATCCGTGACAGCCGATCAATCTCGTCGAACAGGACGGGTGCCCGGTCCCGGGGCAGGTCGTGCAAGTCGCGCAAGCCCTCGATTCGTGGCACGAGGAACACCCACGGAACTACGGGAACCGGTGGTCGCGCATCAGGAGCACGGTGCACAGATGCGGTCGCCGGGAGGATTCGCGGACACACGCGATTTCCGTCCTACACGCGAAGGGACTCGCGGACACACGCGATTTGCGTCCTGCCTCAAAAGTCGCCTACACGCCCAAGGGCGAGCAGCAGGCGAATGCGCTCGCAGTCATGTTGGAAGGCCGCTTCGAGTCGTCTTTCGACGAGTCGCCACTCGGTGAGGGCGAGCCTCGGCCCCCGACCTCGGATGGAACAATTGCCGGTTGCCATATGGCATCAAAAGTGAGATATTGGACCAAAATGTAGTTGGTCATGGGTGTACTTCAACGAGTCGATACATCGCTGCGGAAGTTCGTCGTAGCGCCAGCGACGGATCGGCAGGCTGCCGCGATGTTTAGCGCAGCCGTGAATCTTTTCGAACGGTGGGGCGTAAGCGACACGGAAGCCGCCACGCTGTTGGATCTACCGGTTCGGACCTACCGACGTTGGAAGGCGGGCCATATCGGTCGACTAGGTCGCGACGGCAAGGCGCGACTAAGCAATCTGATGGGAATCCACAAGGCATTGAGAATCATCTTTGCCGAACCGCACCGCGGCTACGAGTGGATGAGGATGTCGAACGCGGCACTCGACGGTCAATCCGCCTTGGACGTCATGCTCGGTGGCGAGCTGACGGATTTGATCCGCATAAGACGGTACCTTGATGCGGAGAGCGCACTCTAGACTCTTCGAGCAGCCCTGATGGTCACACACAGGCTGCAGTTGGCAAAGCGGCCAGGATCACTCTTGGACGGCTGGTGTACCCTCGAGCCGCGCTCGGGTACTCGCGAGCCGCGCTAGCTAAAGTCGCGCGGTAACGCTCGCGGGCAGTAGTGGTAGTGGTCGACCTCGACACGATACCGTCAACACGGATCGAATGGCCGCGAGCGGCGCGCATCGTGCGTGCGCCCTCACGGAGAGTCGACCACTTCGACGACATCGGCGATCCTGCGGACTGGCCTCATCTGGTCGCTGCCGAACGGGCTACCAGCCCCACGTTTGCCGAAGGCGTTGGGGACTATCGGGCACTCCCCGCCGACCGGCACGCGACGGGTCGCGGCGCACACCACCTAATGAAGCCGTTCACCCATGTGAGCCGGGACCGGCCAATTCGTTTTTCCGACGGGAGTTTCGGCGTGCTGTATGCGGCTCGCACCTTCGAGGCCGCGCTGTTCGAGACCGTCTACCACCACGGTCGTTTCATGGCCGCGACCCAACAAACGTCAGGATGGACGTCCCAGTTTCTCGAGATTGCCCTCGACATCGATGCATCGCTTCATGATCTGCGGAATCTCGGCCGCCGCACAAACTCGATCCTCGACCCGGCAGACCATGGTGCGGGCCAAAAGCTCGGCAGCGAACTACATGCTTCCGGCTCGAACGGAATTGTCTATCCGAGTGTGCGCCTCGTTGGGGGCGAGTGTTCGGCATTGTTCTATCCCCGCCTTGGGAGGAACGTCCGAGAACTACGCTATCTCGACTACCATTGGGATGGATCACGAGTCGACCTCTATCGCGAGTTAGAGAGTGGCGAGGTCTACCGGATCACGGGTGGATGACCAAGCCGGTGAGTCCCGGCGATCCGACCGTCGGCGCTTAGGTTGTTTCCGGCGGACGGCCTGCTGGTTCTCGCAACACCCGACGTAGAACCAAGGCACGTTTCTCAACGACCGCCTGGTCGACATCCTCGATAACACCGGCGTTCCAGACAGGTCCGGGCCACGCGGCATCGCTCGCATACCGGCCGATGACGTGGACGTGCAGCTGCGGCACCTGGTTTCCGAGCGCCGCGACATTGATCTTCTCGGCCCGGAACTCTTCGATGAGGATCCGGGACACCTGATCGATCTCGTCGAACAGGACCAGCGCCCGTTCCCGGGGCAGGTCGTGGAAGTCGCGCAAGCCTTCTATGCGCGGCACGAGAATCACCCAGGGGAACCGGTGGTCGCGCATGAGAAGCACGGTGCAGAGGTCCAGGTCGCCGAGGGACTCGCAGTCCGCGGCCAGTTTCTCGTGAAGCGAAAACGCCATCGCCGTCACCGTTTCGGGAAGCCGCCGACCCAGATCGGACTCGACCAGGCCAGCGCGTCGTTGGCCTGCTTGACGCGCACGTAGTAGTAGTCGCCGTGACGCCCGCCCTCGTCTTCGATCTCGAAGGTGACGTCGGACACACCCTCGGCGATGGGGCGGCGTAGGGTCACCGTGTCCATGTAGCCGTCGAAGGGGATGACTCGCGTCAACATGCCGCGGTCGAGGTTGCGCAGTTCCAGAACGACCTCGGCCTCGGGCAGGTTTCGATGTGGCCGAAGCCGCGGCGGACCGCCGCCGAACTCGACGCCGGCCGCCAGCCGAAGGGTCAGCGTTGCTCCCCGGCGAACATCGGCCAGGTCGAGCGTGATCGTACTGGTGTCGCCGCGGGTGTAGGTCGCGAACTCGAGACCGCCCTGGTCGGTCACGTCGAGCCGATGCGCGGTTGTGGTGTGGAAGTCCGCGCCCCGGGCGGTCGCCACCCGCGCGCCTTCCAACGCGAGGGTACCGCGCCACCATCGCCAGCCGCGCGGGTTGTCGTTGGGGTGGTAGGGCACGGACTCGGAGGCGAAGATCAACTGGTATTCCGCGTCCGCGATGGTTCTCGTGTCCTGGTCGGTCAGGTAGTCGTGAACCCAGATGTCCTCGCCGTTCTTGACGAGGGTGATGGTGTCGATCGGGGCGGTGCCGATCACGCGGCCCTTGACATGCCGCGTTTCGGAAAACGGCACGCGCGATCCCATCTCGCCGTCGTTCAAGGTGACGTCGAGGATGATGCGGTCGCCCGTCGTGGCATAGGTCGCGAGGCTCCGCATCGCGTCGAACAACGCATCCCGGGTTAGCGCTTCGGCGCGCAGGGCGCCGAGGCCGCCCGCTTGGGCCAGCCCGCCGGGTTTGGGCGCGCTGTAGCCCGGTTGGCTCAGATGGTTGTCGCTGGCCGCGATGAAGCCCACTTGGTGGCCGTGGTTCAGGTACATGCGTCCGAACCACTCGAACGTGCCGTGTTGGGACATGATCTCGACCAACGGCTCCAGCATCGGGTCGTTCAGCCGGTAGTCGCCGGACTGGTGGGCGTGAGGTATCACCACGACGTCCTCGGGATCGTGGTGGGTGCGCAGACCCTGGTAGAGCATCGACAGGGTGCCGAACTCCTGGGCCGGGATTCGCCGACGTTCGTCCGGGGTCCGGAACAGCACGTTGTGGTGGCCGCCCTGGTAGTTCCGGATCGTCCACTCGTAGCCGAGAAAGGCGATGAACTCGCCCTCCTTCGAGTAGCGTCGCACGTTGTCGGCGAGCACGTTCCATTCGAAGTCGTCCATCCAGATGTCGTGCTCGGAATGGGTGACGTAGTCGAGCCGCGCATCGTCGCGGGCCCAGACCATGAACCTATCCGGGGTGCCGATGCCTTCCGCGAAGCCGGAGTGGCCGTGGGTGTCGCCCCAGTAGATTCGCCGTGCGGGGTTCTCCTCCACGAGGATCGGGTTGGCGGTCCCCTCGATCGTGCCGTCCTTGGACCGGAACGAGAACCGGTAGACTCCCGGCGCCTCGAAGGTCAACCCCTTGAGAAGGTGTATCGCTTCGCCGCCGGCTTCGATGTCCGCGTACTTGCCGCCGTTGACGAAGACCTCCCATCCGGGGATGGGTGGCTTGGCGCGGTTGTAGAAGTGGTCTTGGGCACGCACTGCGAGTTCAAACGCCTCACCGACCGCAACCACGGACGGCGCGAATCCGTGTACGCCGGCGGCATTTGATCCGACGATACGGATGGGCTGGATCGGCAGGCTGATCAAGAGATCCGATGCGTCGAACACGACGTACAAGGGCAACGGCATGCGGTCGCTTGAGAAGTCGGGCATCAGCAAGCCCCGACCGCCGCCGGCCGTGTCGCCGTAGGCAATCGTTACCGTGTCGCCCTGTGTCAAGCGTCCCGAAGCGACCCGGAACGTCAACGTGTCGGTGGCCCTTCGAAAACCGCCGTGCATACCGCGTTGCGACACGGACGAACGGGAGAATCGCACGTTCGGATTGGACGACTCGATCGAGATGTAGTTGTCCGCCGCCGGATCCTCGGTCTGGTAGCGGCCGAAGTTGGCCATGAAGTGGCGACTCACCACGAAACCGCCGCCTGGCAGGATGTCACGTGTTCCCACCGTGTACGTCTGGCGGATTGTCGCGTAGCTGCGCACCTCGTACGGACCGGTGTCGGCAGACAGCGTGCCGAGCGCCTCCGGGTCGCCGTCGAGGATCGCGAGTTCCCGAACGGTGTTGTCGAGTCCGCCGAACCCTCCCACCTGGTTGTAGGTGAGAATGCTCGACACGGTGGCATTGACAGGCACGTAGCGCCCGGTGAGGGAATAGGCGTTCAACCACTCCCAGAGTGTTTGGGCACGTTCCCTGGCGGTGGCGACGGTGCTCGGTTCCGTCTCGACGGCCGCCTTCAGGTCCTCGACCTTGGCGCGGAGTTCCGGCGACAGGTAGTCCTCCGCTCCCGCGACGGGAAGGGCGAGCAATACCGTGAGGATCCCGACCGCGGCACGGCTCATGACTGCGTCCTCGCGTTCACCAGTGCCTCGAAGTGATCGATGCGCGGTTCGATCATGGCCAGCGTGTCGCGCCAGAAGTCCGGTTGCCCGAGATCGACGTCGAGGTGCTTGGCGGCGAGGTCTTCGGTGGTCATGCGTCCGGTGTCCATTAGAAGCGCCTTGTAGCGGGGAAAGAACTCGTCCCCGAGTGTCCCCCGACGCGCGTAGACGCCCAGGCTGAACAGGTAGCCGAACAGGTACGGGAAGTTGTAGAAGCTCAGACCCGAAATGTAGAAGTGGAGCTTGCTCGCCCAGAACAACGGATCGCCTTCGGCGATGCTGTCGCCGTACCACTTCTTCCACGCGGCACTCATCATCGCCTTCAATTCCTTGGGGAGCAGCGGGCGTTCGGCCCGGGCATCGTAGAAATTCCGTTCGAACTCGAAACGCGTGGGGATGTTGAGGATGAAGGTCACCAGGGCGGCCGCTTCCTCCCAGGCGATGTCGAGCGCCGCCGACGGGCTCTCGGCCCGGCGCAGCAGGGCATCTCGAACGATGGTCTCGCCGAACGTGCTGGCGGTCTCGGCGATGGACATCCCGTAGCGCCGCTGGCTGTCGGGAAGGTCGCGCATGACCCAGGAGTGGAACGCATGGCCCAGTTCGTGGGCGAGGGTGATGACGTCGCTGCCCCCGCCGGTGTAGG
>JAPOYW010000210.1 GCA_026706425.1 Gammaproteobacteria bacterium | reverse complement strand
GCAGCTGATCGCCGGGCCGTTCCTGCGCCGGGTCGGCGCGCTGTTCGTGGAGCGGTTCGACGACGCCCGTGGCAGGGGCGACATGGACGACGTCATCGCGGCGGCGCGGGCGGGTCGCCGGCTGGCGGTCTACCCGGAAGGGACCCTCACCCGCCGCCCCGGCCTGCTTGCCTTCAAGCTCGGCGCCTTCGCCGCTGCCGCCGCCGCCGGGGTGCCGGTGGTGCCGGTGACGCTGCACGGGACGCGAACGATCCTGCGCGGCGGTCAGTGGTTTCCCCGCCGCGGCAACGTGCAGGTCACGGTGGGCCCCCGGCAGTTCGCGGAGCAGGATGGCTTCGACGCCGCAATCGCGCTCCGCGACGCCGCGCGGGCGGTGATCCTGGCCGGTTGCGGGGAGCCGGATCTCGCCGGCGAGGAGACCCTGCTGAAGGACCGTCGAACCACGCCGCCCTCACCCGCCTCTTGACCCAGCGCGGCGTGAACGGAGGGGCGAAGGATGCTTCCGGTGACCGGCGGGCGAGGGACGTGGAGCTCACATGGGGACGAAGACGCCGGGGCGGGACCTCTGGCTCACGGCAAGCCTGCGCGGGAGCGGCCGTTCCCGAATTCCGGGCAGACTGCGCCGCTTGCCGGTTCCGGCGCGGCGAACATCGGCGGCAAGAGGGAGCACCAACGCCAGACGGCTACCATTAGCCGACCGCTGAAGGCGGCGGCCGCCGACGGACCTGCAGATTGTTCCCCGTCTCTCCGAACAGGTGGAACACCTCCCGTCCCACCCGAACCGGAACCTCGTCTCCGGGTTGGACGGGCGGTCGCACGGAGAGCTTGATCGTGACCGGTTCGGCCGTGAACTCCGTCTGGAGATGGACCAGCGACTCCGCCCCGAGCTTCTCAATGATCTCGACCCGTCCGTGGAAATCCGCCTCGGCGGCAGACGCGATGTACAGGTGCTCGGGACGTACACCCAACGTAATCGGCCCCGGCGCCACATCGTGCAGACGCCCGGCCGGCAGCGACGCTGGACCAAACCGCACCCGCAACTCCCGTCCTTCGGTCGCCCCGATTGCGGCGGAGATGAAGTTCATCGCAGGTGCGCCGATGAAACCCGCCACAAACCGGTTGGCGGGCGTATCGTAGAGTTCCTCCGGTGTACCGATCTGCTCGATCCGCCCGTGGTTGAACACCACGATTCGGTCGGCGAGGGTCATGGCCTCAGTTTGGTCGTGGGTGACGTAGACCATGGTGGCGTTGAGACGGTCACGAAGCCGCGCGATCTCCAGACGCATCCGCACCCGGAGCGCAGCGTCAAGGTTGGACAGTGGCTCGTCGAACAGAAATACCTGCGGGTCGCGGATGATGGATCGCCCGATGGCCACGCGCTGGCGCTGCCCGCCGGAAAGTTCGCGCGGGTAGCGCCCCAGCAACGCCTCGATCTGAAGGGTCGCGGCAACCTCGGCCACACGTCGAGCGATCTCGGCGTTTGGTACTTTGGCCAGCCGCAGCCCGAAGCCGATGTTCTGCGCCGCTGTCATGTGGGGGAAGAGCGCGTAGGACTGGAACACCATTGCCACCCCGCGGCGCGCAGGCGCGACGTGCGTCACGTCGCGCCCGCCGATCAGGATGCGCCCGGCGGTCACGCTTTCCAGACCGGAGATCATCCGCAGCGTGGTCGTCTTGCCGCACCCGGAGGGGCCGACCAGAACCGCAAACTCTCCGTGTTCGATCGCCAGATCGATGCCGTCGACGGCGAGCACCGAGCCGAAGCGTTTCGAGACGCCATGCAAGGCAAGCTGGGCCATCGTCAGCCCTTGACTGCCCCCATCGTCATTCCCTTGATGAAGTAGCGCTGGAAGAACAGGAACACCAAGAGCGTCGGCACGCTTGCGATCAGCGACAACGATCCCTGCACCCCCCAGGCCACCGAATACTGCCCCTGCAGGTTCACGATCCCCAGCATGATGGTTCGTTTCTCGTCGGATTGGGTGAAGATGAGCGGCCACAGGAAGTCGTTCCAGATCCAGGTGAACTGGAGCGTCGCCAACACCGCCAGCGCCGGCAGGCTTAACGGCAGCGCCACCCGGGTCAGTGCCTGCCACTCGTTGGCACCCTCCAGGATGGCCGCCTCACGCAGTGCCATCGGGACGGTGGCGAAGAAGTTGCGCATCAAGAGTGTGCAGATGGGAATGCCCATCGCGGTGTGAATGATGATGATGGGGTACAGCGTGTCGATCAGATCCATGGCGTTGAAGAGCCGAAACAGTGGGATCAGGACTGCCTGCGGCGGGAAGAACATGCCTGAGACGATGACGAGAAACAGCAGATTGCTGCCTCGGAACGGTAGTTTGGCGAACACGTAGCCGGCCAGCGACCCCAGCGCGATCGAGACCACCGTCGCAGGAGCGGTGACGAGCAGCGTGTTGACGAAGTACCGGTGCACGGCCGGATTGCTGAGCACCTCGGCGAAGTTGCCCCAGTAGAGCTCGGACGGGATTGTCCATAGCGCGCCGAACGCGATGTCACGGGTTGTCTTGATCGAGGACAGCAGCACGCCGGCGGTGGGAGCCAGAAACAGCACCGCCAGGACCGCGAGCACGATGAAGATGACCACAGGCCATGGGTTGAACCGCCTGCGCGCCTCCGGGACGAATGCCAAGTCAGCCATGGAGCGCGTCGACCTTGCGCAACTGGCGGAAGTAGAGACGGATGATGATCAGCGCAATCAGGAACAGGACCACCGAAATGGCACTGCCGTAGCCCATCAGGTACTTCTTGAATGACTCGTTGTACATGTGCATGGCCAGCGTGTCGGAACTGTTGAACGGCCCGCCGCCGGTCATGGTGTAGAGGATGTCGAACCCCTTGAGCGAGTTGATGACATTGAGCGCGATCACCACCACGGTGGCCGGGGCGAGCAGCGGGATGACCACCAAGCGAATGCGCTGCAGGGCGCGCGCGCCCTCGATCTCGCAAACCTCGACCAGGTCCTCGGGGATGGTGGTCAGCCCGGCCAGGAAGATCACCATCGAGAGCCCGGTCTGCTGCCACGACCAGGCGACGATCACCGACCACAACGCGCTATCCGGCTTCGCCAGCCAGGCGTAGTTGAACTGCTCGCCGCTCACCGCCTCCACCACGGTGTTCAGCAGCCCCCAGTCCGGCTGGTAGATCCACACCCAGATCTGCCCGACCACGACGGCGGAGAGGCAGATCGGCAGGTAGAAAATCGACTTGAACACCGACCCGCCGGGAATGCGGCTGTCGATCAGGAGCGCAAGCGAGAGCCCGCATGCGGTCGGCACCACGATCGCTGCAACGATCCACAGCGCCGTGTTGATCGCGGCGTTGAGAAACAGCTGGTCGGTGTGGATCTTGAGGAAGTTGTCGAACCCGACGTAATCGTAGTCGGGATTGAAACCGTTCCAGTTAGTGAAGCTGTAGTAGAAGGAGTTAGCAAGCGGCCAGATCACGAACGTTATGAAAATCGCGAGCGGCAACGCCAATAGAATCACCTGCCAGAAACGGTTCTCCCGTTCCATCGGTCACTGCTCATGCCGGAAAGCGGGGGGGCCGCCGGGCAAATGCAGCCCGGCGGCCCGTCCCTGCAAGACCGCGCCTACTCCCCGAAAGCCTGGGCTGCATCCGTAGCGACCTGCGCCAGGATGTCGTCCACTTGGCTCGGGTCGTCCATGAAGCGCGAGAACATGGAGAGCCCGACCTCCGCCACCGGCGGTGGCGTCGCGAGGTCGTAGTTGAACGCAAAGTTGTCCGCCGCGGCTACGACGGCGGAGACCCGTTGCATGACCTCGTTGTAGTTGGCCGGATCGACGTTGACGTTGGCCGACAGCGCCCCGTACGCACCGGTCCAACTCGCCTGGACATCGGCGTTCGACATCATGTAGCTCAGGAACGCCTCGGCGCCGGCGCGGTTCTCCCCGTCGTTGGAGATGACCAGACCGTCCACGGGTCCCACCACCGATGCAGGGACGCCGTCTGCGATGGGCGGGAACGGAAAGAAGTCGTAATCCTTGCCGGCCTCAAGACCCAGTCCGTTCCAGTAGCCGGTGATCCAGGTGCCCATCAAGGTCATCGCCGCGTCGCCGCGGGCCACCTTGTCCGACGCGTCCGTCCACGAATCGGCATTCGCGTTTGGCGCGAAGTAGCCCTTGTCCGCCAGTTCCTTCCACATTGCCATGGCAGCCTTGACCTCGGCGTCGTCATAAGCAGCGGAGCCATTCATCAGGCTCGCACGGTAGTCGGGGCCAGCGGTGCCGAGCAGCAGGTAGTCGAACCAGAACTGGGCGGGCCAGCGATCCTTCGAGCCGAGCGCGATCGGCGTCACGCCCTTCCCCTTCAGCGTCTCGCACAGCGCCAGGAAGCCGTCCCAGGTCGTCGGCAAATCGGTGACGCCTGCATCCGCGAGCACCCGCGTGTTATAGAACATGCCCGCGTAGTGGTAATTGAAGGGCACCAAGTAGCGCATGCCGTTGTACATGGTGGCGCTGTCGGCCACCGACTTGGCGACGACATTGTCGAGGCCGTCCCGAGCCCACATGTCGTCAATCGGGTGAAGGCTTCCGGAATCGACGACGAACTGCGTCCGCGCGCCGGCCCAGTAGCTGAAGACATCCGGCAGGCTGTCGCCGGCCGCGCGGACCAGGATGTCGGTCTTGAAGTCCTCGTGACCGATGGGGCTGTTCTTGATCGCGTAGCCGGTATCGGCTTCAAACTTCACGACCTGCTCGTTGAATACCTTGAGTCCAAACTCGCCAGTGAAGTAATGCGTCAGGGTAACGTCGCCGCCTTGGGCAAAGGCGGGCCCCCCGAAAACCAGGGCCGGCACGACCCCCACGGCGGCCAGCAGCCAGTGCCTGTTGAACCTAATCATGGAATTTCCCCCGTGTCGTTGACAAGCCAGCGCTCTTGACAAGCGCCTCAGCAGTCAAGCGCATCGTTCCGCACGGTGTCAACGAAAACGGAGCGAACGCACCGGGGAATCGCATTGCGAGTTTGCCGAACGGCAAGAAATCTTGCCGCTACCCGCTCGCGCTACCTGGAGGGTTGTCTCCACGAACGCGGCCCCAGGCTGTGGCGGCAACTGCTTGGCCTGTGGCTCTCGGCGAAAGCGGCAGGACTTCCTGCCGGAGGCTGCCTGGCGATCGGCCGCGCGGGCGGCGATTCTGACCGGTTGCCGGGGGGCCGGATCTCGCCGGTGAGGAGACTGTAGGCGCGAAAAAGTTTTGGCGAATCCGCGAAAAAGTTTTGGCGAATCGATCGAAAACATGCAGTCGGTTTCCGATCCGAATCAACGGGAAAAAGCTGAAGATGCGCGTCGCCTGAAATGGCGATAATTCACCCGTTCACCGACCAGGAAATAGCGTGTCAGCGTTGCGCGCCGAACGATGCAACCAGGTCGTCGCGCTCCAGCGTTCCTGCAGCACCTTCGTGATTCCGGCCGACGAAAATCCCTGTCAGCCTGCCGGCGTCTCCACTGGTCTCACGGAACGTGTTGCCGCGAACGGCGATCAAGTAGCCGAGATCACCGTCCAGCCACTGCATTCCGCTTCCCGCTTCGCCAGGCAGAGGCGGATCGTTCCACGCCTCCAGGTTGGTGAAGTCAGCGCGACCTGTCAGCGTGGCAAGCTCGACGGCGATCGACGCGTCACCCGACACAGACTGATCCGGACCAAACCCCAACAGCACGCCTTTCCACGTCGCCCGTCCAGCCAAGTGTGGGCTGTGAGCCAGGTCAGTGGCAGGCCGATCTCCGTAAGCCCAAGGCTCGACATAGCGGTTGCGGAGCGCAACGCCGAAGGCGGTGTGGGGAGAGCGGCCAGCGAGGTGCCAGGACGTGCTTTCCCACAATCCCAAGTTGAACGGGCCCAGGCTGCCTGCGAGGTTTCCGTAGAACGCCCGTAACGCCTCACGGTCCACCGGATAAAGCAAAGACAGCGGCTGCCGTTGGCCGCCCTGGACGGAGTCGTGGATCGCCCCGGTTCCCTCCAGGATGGTTGCGAAGTCGGGCGATACATGACCGAAGTCAGCCAAGGCGTGGATCAGCTCATGCGCAAGTAGGATGGTCGCCTCGTTGTCGCGCGCGTACGACGCCGCACCCGTATTGAACTGGATGTAGGAACCGCCATCGTCGAGGACGTACGCGACTGCAGCGGAATCTGGGCCCCTGCGATACTCTCGTGGCGGCACGAACTCGATATGGATGGTGTCGGTCCGCTCAGCCCCTGAGTCGTAGTACCGACCATCACCACCTACGTTGTTGCGGAGGCTAAACGCGGGCAGCGGCGCACCGATTTCAAGCTTCGAGACCTCCGGCAAAGCAGCATTCACCAACTGAACCGCGCGGATCACCCGCCCGACATCGGCCTCGGTGGCCAGACCGATGATCCGAAGTTCGAGGGGACTGTCATACGACACAGAGCTCTGCGCGGCTTCAGCCAAATAAACCTCAACTGCTGCCGACCCTTCCCCGTCACTTAAGGAGCCAAGCCGGATTTCAGTCTCGCCGCGGCGCCCCACGGTCGGCAACGATCCGGCCTTGTCGGCTCCCTGATCAACGCCCACGAACAGGCGGCGCCCGTCACTGTAAATCGGCATGTGCTGAGCATCCGCCGGCGTCGGCGTCGGCAGACCAGCGGTGCTGTACGCGCCCCCGTCCGTATCGTGCCACGGCAGCAGTCGGGCCGTGGAGGGCGGCCTGTCCGGCACGACCGTCGGCTCGTCTGTTGCCATGGGCGAGGTTCCGCCACCGCCGCAGGCATTTAGCAAGAGAAGACCGGTCGCAATGGTCCACAAGGCTCTCATGACGTCTCTCCGTCCACGGCGTCAGGTCGGGCTCCCGCCATTGTAGACGACGGTCTGCTCATGCCGGATTGACGGGAGTCTTTGCAGGCCTCAGCAGCACCGTGATCTCGGAAGGCCCGCAGAGATTCCGGGCCGACACGGTGACATGCGCATCCTCGGTCACTTCCTGATCGAGCGTGACCAACACCTCGTGGGCGTTGCTGTCGTCGGATGGCACGCTGATCCGCGAGACGGCCTTCAGGGGCTTCCCGGTCGCCTTGCTGCGCACCATCGGGAAACCGCGGATCGCCGCCTTGCCCTCGATCGCCTTGCCGGCGGGATGATGGGCGCGGATTGTGACGGATCCCTTGCTGCCGGCGTCCTGGTGGCCTGCTGGGTGCGATTGCGGGATGGTCGTGCCTCCAACCTGCCAGTGCGGCGTGTTGGCGGCCGTGACGGCCGTGACGGCCGCTGCAGCGACGTCGTAGGCGGCTTTCGCGCTGTCGATCGACGTGGCCCGCTCGATCTCGATGGTGCCGAGAGCGCACTGCTTTGCCACTTCGGCCAGCGCCTTGTCCATGTCGACGCAGGCGGCCCAGTTGTCGATTGCCTGCTGGGTGAGTGCGCCCTTCAGGCGCTTTTGCCGGCCGGTGGCGATCGCCTCCAACATGTGCGTCAGCCGCGCCTGGGCGCGGCCTAAGTCACGCGGCAAGAGGGTCGCGTTTTCAACTAATGACAACGCTCGGCCGAACGTCGTGAACACGTTGTCGCCCGCCAGCCGATCGAAGATCCTGTCGAACGCCGCGACCCGGCCGCTGACCTTCTCCTCGCGCGAAGCGGTGGCGGCCTTGCCGCCAGACACGTCCTGCATCGTGAGTGCGATCTTTCTAAGGTCGCTCCTCATCACGTTGCGGGCGCTCTCCACAGCGTTCTTTCTGCCCGCCACTGCGGTCACCAACTCGTCTACCTCCGGCGGCGTCCAGAACTCAACGACGCCATCCGCGGTCAGCATGGTCGCGGCAGGGAACACCACCCCGGCATCCGACGAAACAGCCTTCAGGTGGTTGAGGGCCGCCATCCTTGTCAACCCTCCGTCGACGTCGACAGCGGCCGATCCGGAAAGGCTGTGCGTGTGCGGTTCCGCCAATGCCCGCCCGGATCCGCGGCGGGCATGCTGATCAATTCCGTCCTCTTCGCCGAGCAGTATCTCCGCGCCATGCTCCAGCTCGAATAGCAAGGTCCATTCCCTGACCTCGTCCCACGACGGTTTCGGCTCGCCGTCATAGCCCTCCCAACTCCGAAGCACATGTCGGACGTTGCCCTCCCCGTTGACGGCAAACCCCGACCATGCCCCCCACGGCAGCTCGGACCAGAACGCCTCATCGATCACGGCCTGCTGGCTAAGTCTCAAATGGTCGACATGGCGCTCTCGGCGCTTGGTCGTCTTGTGCTCCAGAACGCCATAGCCCAATTTGTCGGGGATTACAAAGAAAGGTTGACAATCGCGCCTCCAATCCCTATATTTCTCCTAGTTGTTAGGAGAGACAAATGGCCTACAGAGCACCCGGAAAGTCCTACCGCGAAGGCATGACGATCGTGGAACTGATGGACATGTTCCCGACCGAGCAAGCGGCTTCCGAGTGGTTCGAATCGGTGATCTGGCCCAACGGCCGCCACTGTCCGAAATGCGGTTCGCTCAAGACGCGGGAAGCCAGCCACAAGAAGATGCCGTACTGGTGCACCGACTGCCGCAGCTACTTCTCGGTCAAGACGAACACGGCGATGCAGGCGTCGAAGATTCCGCTTCGGAAGTGGGCGATTGCGATCTACCTGTGCCTGACCAGCCTGAAATCTGTGTCGAGCATGAAGCTTCAGCGCGACATCGGCGTGAGCCAGCCGACATCGTGGTTCATGCTCCACCGTATCCGCGAAGCGTGGGGCGACGATGGCGGGGCCGACGACCCGTTTGACGGCCCGGTGGAAGTGGACGAAACCTACTTCGGCGGGAAGCGCCGCAACATGAGCAACGCGCAGCGCCGGGAGCTGGCGCGGGAAGGCGCTGGCCGGGGCGCGGTCGGCAAGGTCGCGGTTGTCGGCGCGAAATGCCGGACCAGCAATCAGGTACGTGCAGAGGTCGTCGAGGCGACCGACAAGGCCACGCTGCACGAGTTCGTCGCGGAGAGCGCGGAGGAAGGCTCCACGGTGTTCACCGACGACGCAGCGGCCTACGAGGGCATCCCCTTCGACCACGAGAGCGTCAAGCACAGCGTCAGCGAGTATGTCCGCGACATGGCCCACACCAACGGGATCGAGTCGTTCTGGGCCATGCTCAAGCGCGCCCACAAGGGCACGTTCCACAAGATCAGCCCCAAGCACCTTCAACGGTACGTCTCCGAGTTCGCCGGCAAGCACAACATCCGCCAGTCAGGAACGCTTGCGCAGATGCGGGACACGGTTGCCCGCCTCGTCGGTCGTCGACTCCTCCATCGTGACCTGATCGCCCCGAACGGGCTTTCGTCGGGATCGGGATTCGGGGTCTAGCGGCTTCGTCCGGCGGAACAGCGCCCGCGCCAGCTTCTCGGGCGTCGCGCCCTTCAAGTCACGCTTCGGATCGAGGATGGGGACGCCTCTAGTCATGGCATCCCCCGTTGCTATCCTGCGGCTGCATGTGCATTAGAGCCGCCTGTGGTGGTTCGCTTGGCTTGACGCCCCGCTTCGGTACCGAGGCGGGGCGTCTTCCGTTCATTCCTCCAGCGGTGGCAGCACGACCATCACCGATGGCTGGTACAGGTGCATCGCGCCGGATCCCGCATCGACGGCCAGCCCGATAATCCCGCCGAAAATGGCGTTGCCCCACGTCATGGACTCGAAGTCCGCGGAGAGGACCTGGACGCCTTCGCCCCAACCCTCCTTCATGCACTTGACGGTGATGTCCTGGGCGCTCTTGCTCACCGTGATGGTGCCAGGCGTCGGGTTGACGATGCCGATCTGCCCGCCCTCCCTGATGAGTTCGCAGAGTGCCTCTGACGGCTTCGACGAAACAGTGATTTGCTGGTCGGTGCCCTCGACGATGCTGGCGCAGGCTGGCAGCAGCGCCAGAAGTGGCAATAGCAGGATGGTTCGCACGATCCGCTCTCCCGGTGGTCCCTTGGCGGCACCGGCGAGCGCCGGGCCGTGTCGCCAAACGACCACGCGTGAGTGGACCCCGCCTGTTTCCGAGAGTCGGTGTTGTATTGAGCGGGCAACCCGGCATGGGTTGCACGCGTGGTTCGTTTGGCGAATCGAACCTTAGACGGTCAGCGGCCATCGGTCATCTTCGCTGGCTGCCGGTTGCGGGGCCACAGCGCATAAAGGTCCCGGCTACGGACGCGCAGGCCACTGAATCCGAGGGCGTTTGTGTACTCGCCGGGCGCCCTCTCCTTTGTTGCCTGATCGACAAGATGGAACCGCATACCGTGGGGCGTCGTCACTTCGATGCGGTGGAGCTTCTTGCATTGGCGCCGACTGATTCTCTTCAAGGGTGCCGTCTCGCCTTTCTGACCGATGACAGCCAGTCGCCCGGCACACATTGCCTCGTGGAGCACCTTGAAAGCAGCTTGTTCAGCGAGCGGTTGACAATCGAAGGAGTGAGCCGCCGTCTCAACCCAATGATCGATAGCCTCTTCGATCGACAGGTCGAAATCGCTAAACCCCGCAGTCGAGACTGCATCAGCCACGCCGACGTGCTCTTGGAGCACTACCTGATGGTGCGCACCACCCCTGCCAAACAGGTTCTTGAGGCTGCGTTTCACGTCTGGCCCGAGCTCATAAAACGCCGCCGTGATGGCGGCCCACCAAAGACCGCCGAGAACCCAATCCGGCACCCAATCCGCCACAGGGCCTATGTCCAGCCGATCGATGACAGCTGCTGTAATAGTGATCGCAGCAGGGATGATGATTTTTCTGAGCATCCCGGGATCATGGCGAATCCCCGGCTGGCGTCAACCTTTCTTTGTAATCCCCATTACACCAACCGTGATTGCACCCTAGGATGGCAGGCCTTCAGGGTGTCGACTCTCGGACTACAGACTTGTAGACTCGCCTCCGAAACAGTCATTTTCGGGACAATGTCATGGAAGACGACGGCTTCAGAGACCGCCTAACCGAACTGCTCAATAAGGCTAGGCTGGCCTATTCGAGGGCGAAAACTCGCTACGAGGATACGAAAGCGTCCTACGAAGAGGCGTACGCGCAGGTAGAGGCCATTAACTCTGTTATTGCGCTGCACGACGGACAGCAGCAGAAGGCTAACAGCCCATCCGACAGTGCGGTGGAAATCTACGAGATCGTGCAGGGTGCGAATTCGGTCGGAATACATTCCGCTCAAGTTGTCGCCGAACTGAAGTCCAGAGGGACTGTCAGGAGCGTGACAAGCGTGGGAATGCACTTGTCGAGATTGAAGAGTCAGGGTCTGGTCGAGAAGCACGGCCGGAACTGGAGAGTTCCGCCTTCACAGAATAAAGAACCGGCCAGCGCCGAAGCACCGGCCGGTCCAGAGTCGCGATCCGCCCCGAACGGGGCGGGTCATATCGAGGACCCGGTAGAGAGCATTCTCTAACGGATCGAACCGCTGTCATGAGTTGCAGCTCACGACAGCAGCAGAAAGGAGGTCGCACGAATGACTGAGAGACAGTCTCAGGCATTCCAGGGGCGGCGAGAGGGTGGGTTAGGAAACCGCCGTCGGGGCGGTTACAGTCCCTTCCCGCTGCTCCTGTAGTGGACTGGCGCCCGCGGGTCTTGTGGACTCGTGGGTGCCCACTCCCGTGTACATGGTACACCAGTGGGATGATTTCATCAAAATGACCGACGACAAGAAACCGAGCGCCCGCTTCGTCGAGACGGCACGGGACTTGGAGTGCGATGAAGACGAATACCGCTTCAGCGCGAAGTTGAGGCGGGCCATCCGGGCTGACAACAGCGAAAAACAGCGGCTACCGGAAGACTGAAACGGAACCTTTGCAATGCGCACCGCCATTTACCTAATCGCCTATCTATTGCTGGCCACGCCAGTGCAGGCGCACATGACGGGGGACTGTTTTGGCAAGCTCTATGAGCTCGTGCTGATGACGGCGGACGTTCGGGCGACAATTGTCGACACGCGCCGGGACGACGAGGCACGGGAACGGATAGAGGCCGCGACGGGCGACCACATGCTAGAGCTGATTAACGAAGCGGGCGACGCCTGCGTCAATCGGTGGCACAGCCCGAATGACATGCCCTCGGATCCGGTTATCGAAGATCCTGACGACTGACCCCCGCTGGACTGACTCGCTAACGTTAGTCAACCATAACATCGCCAATTGGATAGCCTGACCTGCCCATCAGCGGCTCGGAAGGGTACCGGCGACATAGCAGTTTCAACCGCGCACCAGCGGGGAGGCACGGAGCGGTCGGCACAGATTCCCGCTGGGATGGACGCAGCCAGGGCAGAAAATTCCAACCTGGCAGGAGTACTCCTGACGCCGGGAGGCGGCAGAACCACGACACGCGGGACCTTCCCTTGCGCCTAACCGCGCATCGGAAGCCGGACGGCGTCCCGACGATCTCGGAAAAGCCGCGACCGCCCGAGCCGGGAGCGAATGCAAACCGCATCCAACGCGTACTACGCAGGTACTACGTCACGTAATTACACGCCTCTGCGCGGCTGGTCCGACGATATATCGCAAACGCGAATGGCCTTGTATCGACGCCCGGCCCGACGCCC
>JAPOYW010000442.1 GCA_026706425.1 Gammaproteobacteria bacterium | reverse complement strand
CCGGCGCGGAGCATCCCCCAGAGGAGTCCACCCATGAACGACACTGGTTCGGCCTTGGCCGAAGAGGCAAGCGCCTACTACAACGACCTGCTCCGCCCGGTGTTTTCGGGCCGGAAGTTCCTGATCGCGGGACCGATCGCCGTTGGTCTCGGGTGCCTTGCGCGGCGCCTGGCCGCGCTCGGTGCCGAACGCCCGTTCCTCATCGCGGGCAGCGAGGGTACCGGTGCTCTCCCGGCGCCCGAGGAGGCCGAGTTGCATGTGCTTGGCCTTGAGAGCAAGGACATCCTCGAGGAGCACCGCAATCTTCAGCACGTCATCGATGACCTGCCCGGCGAGTTGCGCCAGGCCATCGATGCCTGGGATCCAACCGAGTCGGCCAGCTTCATCTTCTCGAGTCCCTTGGCAGCATCCCGTACCGCGGCGCCCCGTAGGCCCTACGGAGCCCGGGCAGCGGCTTGGGCGGCACTGGAGGACAAGGTCCAGATCGATGCTTTCTGGGATGCGTCCCGCGTAGAGCGCGCACCGTCGCGGATCGTCCCCGTTGACTACGAGGCGATCAGAACGGCAGCCGAGGCGCTGGACCAAGGCCTCGGCACGGTGTGGGCGGCGGACGCCCGGGACGGCACCCACGGCGGCGGCCTGGGTCTGCGTTGGGTGCGTCCCGGCGACGACGGGCGCGCATCCTACGAGTCGTTGCGTCGCATGGCCGACCGGGTTCGCGTCATGCCCTTCCTCGAGGGCATCCCGGCGAGCATCCACGGCATCGTATTCCCGGACGCCGTGGTCGTGTTCCGACCCGTCGAGATGGTCGTACTCCGTCCGGCCGAGGGCGACCGGCTGTTCTACGCCGGTTGCGCGACGGCATTCGATCCGAGTCCGGACGACCGGGCATCGATGTGCGATGTCGCGTACCGGGCCGGCGTGGCGCTCCGGGAAACCGTCGGCTACCGCGGCCCATTCGGAATCGACGGGATTCTCTCCGAGGACGGCTACGTGCCCACCGAAATGAATGCGCGATCCGGCGCCGGACTCGGGCCGCTGGCGGTGGGTCTGCCGAATCTCCCTTTGGCCCCACTGTGCCTAGCGATCAGCCAAGGCGAGAAGCTCGACTATCGACCGGACCTCTTGGAAAAGGCGGTAGTCGAGTCCGCGGACGCGCACCGGACGTGCGCTGGTTGGGCGGTCACGCGAACGACCTTCGACTTAGGCGGCGTGCTCGAGGTCGTGCGCGACGGCGACGAATACCGTGAGGGCGGGTCGGGCGAAGAACCCCACGGGACGTTTCAGTTCGGTCCCAGCGTCATGGGGGGATTCGTTCGATTCGTGCTGCATCCGTCGCGGATCCAACGCGGATCGTCAACCGCCCCCGAGGTCATTCGGGCATTGCGTTTCGCAGACCGCACGTTGGGCACCGACTTCGGCGAACTCGACGCCGCTCGAGACCTGCGACGGCAATGAAGAGGTTGGGGGCGCGCACCTCGTGCGAGGCAGGCTCCTTTGGCCCGAAGTCGAGGTTCCGGCGCTGGGACGTCCCACCGAGCCCCGGTCCCCGGCAGATGCGATTGACGGCCTTACGGCGAGCGCACCGGTACCCTATAGTTAGTCCGATGGCGGAACGGGGCGACCCTTGCGGCGCGGGATCCGGGTTCCTCGCGGATCGACCGCACGAAAAGCATTGGGCCGACAATCCGAATGAACCTGCTGACATTGCCGCATTACCTGAGCGGGGCGTTCGAGACCATCGAACCGGTGCTCACCCGCTACTTTGGCCCGAAGGGCTACCGGCTCGGAGGAGGAACGGTCCTGCAAGCGCTGTGGATGCACAGGCGTTCAACGGATTTGGACTTCTTCGTTGAATTTTCGCATTTCCGCAGCACGCGCCTAGCGGTCGGGAAACCGATCGAGGAGGTCTTGGCCGACGAGTCGAGTGTCTCGGAAGCGGATGGCGACGACGGAGAGCGGGGGGCGCAGGCGATATGGCAGGGAACGCCTGTCGAGTTCGTGACGCTTGAGAATCCGTTGCGGCTTGCTGGCGAAGAAACAGGAGCAAGGAGGACGGTGGGATCAACCAACGTGGAGGCAGAGTGGCCAGCCGAGATTCTAGCGAGGAAGCTCAAGGACCGAATGTGGCGGCGAGGCGTGGTGACGATTCGCGATCTCATCGACATCGGAACGGCAAGGGCGACCGCGCCGGACGCCCTTGGCCGGGCGCTCGCAACCCTGCAACCAGTTGAATTGGACGAGGTTGCGACCTACCTGCGGTCGCTTGGTCGGGACTGGGTCGAGGATGAGCAGGCGGGAGATAGACCACTTCTGGACTGGAGACCGCCCAGTGGGATGCCGACGGCACTGGGCGATTGGCCCGGGGTGGTCGCTGCGATTCTCGGGGAAGGGACCAATGTCTTGCAGGGTTCGGATCCCGGCACTCAAGACGCTCGCGATGGCTAGACTTGCGCCTGAACTGGCTGGAATGCGGGAGTGGCAGCCCCGTTTGCCGCTGCGCAAGTACGCGCACATGGAGCCCGTGGAGCGGTTCGAGATCGACAGGCTTGCGGTGCCGATCGGCGCGTTGGACCCAGAACATCGTTATCTGGGTGTCTTGGCGCAGAGGAAGTTCGCCGGTGCGGGCCATAGACCCAGCGGGGAAGAGCTGTACGAAGCGCTGGTGTCGAAGAAACTCACGCGAAGGCAACTAGCCCTGCTGCGCTGGCTGTTCGAAGGTGCGGAGATCTGGGAACTGCGTCGGGCGCTGCACCGCGATGGCCTGTCCTATTCCAACTTGCTCTCTGCCATGTCGCAGGCGGATGTCCGTGTGCCCGACCTGGTGGGCTGGGCGAACCGATTGGCCGCGAGCACGGACGCCGAAGCGTAGGTGGCAGGGGCTGTTTCGCTAGGAAAGGCGGCGATTCGAGAGATTCGTACGCCGGGTGTAGACGCGTGAAACAGTCCTGCGGAAACCAGTGGAAGGCCGCGGTCGTGTTGTCCGCCGCCGCGGTCTCAGGTAGAGTCCCGCCGCTTTGGGCCTTGCGCCTTTGAGGGGCGGCGTCGGCCTTGGGCATCCGCGCTCCGCGATCAATGTCCTGCCAGCCGCACTTGCCAATTAGCCACGGATCGAATGTTCATGAATGTCCTTAACCTTTCGCTCGTCTGCGGCGCCCTCGCGCTCGTCTATGGAATCCTCGCCAGCCGCTCGGTGCTTTCGGCAGACGCCGGCAGCGAACGCATGCGCGAGATCGCCGAGGGTATCCAGGAGGGCGCGTCAGCCTACCTGAACCGCCAATACACGACGATCGCCATCGTGGGTGTCGTCGTGGGGGTGGTGCTCTGGATCGCGCTCAGCTACTGGGTCGCTATTGGATTCGTGATCGGTGCGGTTCTGTCCGGTGCGGCCGGGTACATCGGCATGCACGTCTCGGTCCGCGCCAACGTGCGCACCACCGAGGCCGCCAAGACCGGCCTCAAGCCCGCGCTCAGCATCGCGTTCCGATCGGGGGCGATTACCGGAATGTTGGTGGTCGGTCTCGGGCTTTTCGGGGTCGCCGGCTACTACGGCATCCTCGGCGCGGTGGGCGTCGACCAACGCACACTGATCGAGGCCCTCGTAGCCCTCTCCTTTGGGGGTTCGTTGATCTCCATCTTCGCCCGTCTCGGTGGCGGCATCTTCACCAAGGGCGCCGATGTCGGTGCGGACCTCGTCGGCAAGATCGAGGCTGGGATTCCCGAGGACGACCCCCGAAACGCAGCAGTCATCGCCGACAACGTGGGCGACAACGTCGGCGACTGCGCCGGCATGGCGGCGGACCTTTTCGAGACCTACGCCGTGACCCTGGTGGCAACCATGCTGCTCGCGACGATCTCCTTCGGGGGCACCGACACCCTGAATGCGGCGATGGAGGCTCCGCTGGCGATCGGCGGGGCTTGTATCCTCGCGTCCATAGCCGGCGCCTTCTTCGTCCGCCTGGGCAAGAGCGAGAGCATCATGGGCGCGCTCTACAAGGGCTTCATCGCCACGGCATTGATATCCGCCGTGCTGATCTTCTTCGTTAGCCGGTACCTCTTCGGCGACGACTACCTCGACTATTTCACGTGCGCCATCGTCGGCTTGGCGGTAACCGCCCTCATCGTCTGGGTGACCGAGTACTACACCTCGACGGCCTACCGTCCGGTCCGCTCGGTGGCCCGGTCGTCGGAAACCGGCCACGCCACGAACGTGATCCAGGGACTCGCGGTATCCATGGAGGCGACCGCCATTCCGGCCATCGTAGTCGCAGTAGGCATCGTCGTCGCCTACCAGTTCGCCGGCATCTACGGCATCAGCATCGCCGCCACCACGATGCTCGCTTTGGCCGGCATGGTCGTGGCACTGGATGCATACGGACCCGTGACCGACAACGCCGGAGGCATTGCAGAGATGGCCGACCTCGACGAGGACGTCCGCAAGACCACCGACGCCCTGGACGCCGTGGGCAATACCACCAAGGCGGTGACCAAGGGCTACGCCATCGGTTCCGCGGGACTCGCGGCCCTGGTGCTGTTCGCGGCGTACACCGAGGACCTGTCGCACTATTTCCCGGGGCTCGAGTTCAACTTCACGCTGTCGAGTCCGTACGTCGTGATCGGCCTCCTAATCGGCGGCATGCTGCCCTACCTCTTCGGGGCACTGGGCATGCAGGCCGTCGGCCGCGCCGGCGGCGCCGTGGTGGAGGAAGTCAGGCGCCAGTTCAGGGAGATTCCGGGGATCATGGAGGGCACCGGGCGCCCGGACTACAGCCGCGCCGTCGACCTGCTCACGCGATCCGCGATCCGGGAGATGATCGCGCCGTCAATGCTGCCCGTGCTGGCGCCCATCGTGGTCTACTTCATCATCCTGGTGCTGCGAAACCAGACCGATGCGCTCACCACCGTGGGTGCCATGCTGCTCGGCACGATCGTGACGGGCCTCTTCGTGGCGATTTCGATGACCGCCGGAGGCGGTGCTTGGGACAACGCCAAGAAGTACATCGAGGACGGCAACCATGGCGGCAAGGGCTCGGAGGCCCACATGGCCGCCGTGACGGGCGACACCGTGGGAGACCCCTACAAGGACACCGCAGGTCCGGCGGTCAACCCGATGATCAAGATCATCAACATCGTCGCCCTGCTCCTGCTCGCCGCTGTTGGGGGCTGACGCTGCGGCACGTTGCGCAATGACAGCCGGCCACGCAACGCCATGGCAATCCTGAACGGGCAGTGCGACAGCTAGCAGCCAAACCGCGTCAAGTGCGGATCGTGGGGGCTGGTTGCGTCGCCCGTTCCCGCCGTCGTCTCCTGGCGCTCGGAATGGGCTGCACACTGGCCACCGCCTTGGGTGCCGCAGCGGATTCCAGATCGGCGGAAATAGAGAAGCTGCTCTCGGAAGCGGTGCGCGCGAGCAGCAACGGGGACTTCGAAACCTCGTGGATCTCCCACCGGCGCGCGTGGCAACTATCCTTTGCCTCGCCGGAGGCGGGCGACGCTATGCGGTCCTATTGCCAACGGCACGACTGCCCGAAAATCCGGAACACGGCCTGGCTTCTTGGAAAGCCGAGTGCCGAACTGGCCTTCCTTGTCGAGCTTGCCGACTACTGCCGGGACGGGGAGAGCGATTCCTGCGACGCGTGGTTCACCCGCATGCACCGGCTTCGCGCCCATCTGGGTCCAAACCGGCGGGCACAGCAGCAGCGGTCCCATGAGGTGCCGTTGCGGTTCCTCCACATCGAGGCCAACCACCTCGCAGCTTGGACAATTGCTTCGATCAGCGGCAAACCCGTCTGGGCGCTGCTGGACACCGGGGCCCCGCACACCTTCGTGGGCCGCGACTGGGGGAATCTACAGGGCCTCGACTATGACATCGTCGGCGACGCCTACACCCAACGCATGTGGGACGGTGCAGAACTTCGCAGCCGCCTCGCAGTCTTCCGGGATGTCGAGGTCGGATCGGCGACCGAGGAGCGGGTGCTCGCGGTAGTCGCCGACGGAACGAGCTGGAACTTCCTCGGGCTGGGAATGGACATGCTGCTGCGCTACCGTTCCGCTTGTTTCGCTTGGTCGGACGGCACGCTGCACCTAGGTCGGACGGGACCGTGTGCGCACGGCGTCTCGCCGTACGGGGCGCGACTCGATCCCAGGTCAAACAAACCCTTTGTTCTCGTTCCCGCATCGGACGCCACGACGACTTCCGTCCTTGTCGACACGGGCTCGAGGGACAACCACTGCAAACGGTCGCTTGCCGAGCGGCTTCAGGGCCGTACGCTGGCGTTCGGCGACCACCCGGCCCTCCAAGCCGCGTGCGACCCCCCCGACGGGAAATGGCCCCCCAAACACGAAGACGATCCCCACGCGATGACGATCGGCATGGAGACGCTGTCGGAGTTCGAGGCGTTCGGCTGGCAACTCGACCCGTTCCGCATGTACTTCGTGCCCCGCACTGGTCCGGTCGTCATGGGCTCCAACGCTTCGACCAAACCGGAAAGACGCCGGGAATTCCTCGAAGAACGCCTTGCGGCAGCCGCGCGGGCCGTCGGCGACGGCGACTTTCCAGCCGCGTGGACCAGCCTCCGGGAAGCATCTTTGACGGCGCTGTCGTCGCGGGAGGCGACGGATGCCCGCAACGCCTTCTGCGCCCGGGAGCCCTGTCCCGACATCTGGAGGATCGCCTGGCTCGCCGGCAGGTCCGCTCCGGACCTCGCCTTCCTCGGCGGCATCTGCAAGGATCTCGAGTCGGAGCCGTGCCGCCGGTGGCTTGTCCGCCAGCATCGTGGCCGCGCCTACCTCGGCCCCGCCCGGCGGCCCCCGTCGAACCCCGCCCGCGAGGTGCCGCTGCGGGTCGACGGGCCTTCCGACGACCCCCGACCGCGAACCGTGGTCGAAGTCGCCGGCAAGACGACGCCTGCCCTGCTCAACACCGGCGCGCGGAACTCGGCATTCCGACGGAAGTGGGCGAACATGGAAACGGTGGACTACGACGTCGTGGGCGACCCGTACACCGAGACGCGACGGGACGGCGGTGAGCAGCGCGCCCGGGAGGTCGTGCTGCGGAACCTAACCCTCGGCGGCGTCACCGAGCCTCGCGTGCTGGCCGTCGCCCGCGACGACCCCGACGCGGAGTTCGAGCTGGGAATCGACGTCCTGCTCCGCTATGGCCCGGTGTGCTTCGCCATGGCGAACCGCCAGCTGCACGTTGGTGGATTGGGACCGTGCGCGGGGGGACACTCGCCGCCGCAAGCGCACCTAGACGTGGCTTCCAACCGCCCCACTGTCCTCGTCCCCCGCACGGACGGCACGACTGTCTCCGTGCTCGTCGACACGGGCACCGACAAAAACCTCTGTACACCGTCCCTTGCGGAAAATCTGCAGGGGCGACCGTTGGCTCTTGGCGGCCACAAGACGCTCGTGGCCCGGTGCGGCCCGGACGGAGACGACCGGCTCGACGACGGCGGCTCCTACGACATGGTCGTCGGCATGGCAACGCTGGCGGCGTTCGACGCTTTCGGATGGCAACTCGCACCGTTCCGGCTCTATCTCGTTCCCCGCTAACAGCACCGGCGTCCGCTCCAACCAACACGAAAAAAGGAAAAAAAACGTGTTGACAAACGCGATTTTTTTTTTTTTATGGTCCTTGTCGGTGTTCTGAACCGAGCCGTGCAGAACGCTAGGACGGGACCAGCATATGCAGGCCCGAAACTACAGCCGACAATTGGAGAGTCGAATGCGACAACTCAACGAAGCAGAGCTTCTGGCAGTGACCGGCGGCGATTGCCCGCCGTTTCCCATGCCAGAGCCGGACATCGAGATTCCGGAGCCCGAGCCGCCGGACGATTGGCCCAGGGAGGTCAAGGAGCCCAACCTGCCGCCTCCGGAGCCGAAGCCCCCCGAAGGCCCGCCCATCCCACCGGACCCGCCGGACGACGAGGACGACTAGCCGCAGCCATGGCAAACCCGAACGGGCGGAGCGACCGACCAAATGCCTAACTGCGGATTGCGCGGTTCGCGCAGGCTGGTTGCTTCGCCCGCTCGTGTCGCCGCCTTGACGTTCGCAATGGGCTGTGTGCTCGGCGGTGCTTTCGGGAGCGCTGCGGACCCCCGATCAGCCGAAGTCGAGGAACTGCTGTCGGAAGCGGTGCGTGCGAGCAGCAACGGTGACTTCCAGACCTCGTGGACGAGCCACCGGCGCGCGTGGCAACTCGCCTTCGCCTCGGCGGAGGCGGGCGACGCCATGCGGTCCTACTGCGAGCGGCACGACTGCCCCGAAATCCGCAAGACGGCCTGGCTGCTCGGCAAGCCGATTGCCGAACTGGCCTTCCTCACCGAGCTTGCCGACTATTGCCGGGACGGGGAAAGCGATTCCTGCGACGGATGGTTCGCCCGCATGCACCGGCTCCGCGCTCACTTGGGTACCGAGCGGCGGTCATCTGGGCAGTCGCCCCAAGACGTGGCGATCCGCTTCCCCCGAATGGAATCCGGCGACGCCAGGGCGGCGACCCTCGTCGCGATCGGCGGCGAGCGGCTTTGGGCGCTGCTCGACAGCGGTTCGCCCCACACCATAGTTGGGCGGGACTGGGCGAACCTGCAGGGCTTCGACTACGCGGTCGTGGGAGACCCCTACACCCAGCGGCTGTGGGACGGCGTCGAGATGAGCAAGCGCATAGTCGTGCTCCACGATGTCGAGCTTGGATCGGCGACCGAGGGCCGCACCTTGGGTGTCGCCTATGACGGCGCAGGTTGGAATTTCCTGGCGTTGGGAATGGACATGCTGCTCCGCTACCGTGCCGCTTGTTTCGCATGGTCGGACGGCACACTACATCTTGGTCGCCTAGGTCCGTGCGCGGGGGGACAGGAGCCTTTCGGCGCGAGGTTGGATCCCGCATCGCTGCACCCCACTATGGCGATTCCGGCACCGGACGGCAGCACGGTGCGGGTGGGCGTCGACACCGGTTCGCGGGACAACCACTGCAAACAGTCTCTCGCCGAGCAGCTCCATGGCCGTCCGCTGGCGTTCGGCGATCATCCGGCGCTGCGCGCCTCGTGCGGCACCGAAGGAAAGTGGCCCTACATCGACGAAAACCTCGTCGATGGCGACGCGATGACGATCGGCATGGAGACGCTGTCGACATTCGACGCCTTCGGTTGGAACCTCGATCCGTTCCAGATGTATTTCGTGCCACGCACAGGATCCGTCTCGATGGGTTCCCAGGCGGAGACGCAAGCAGAAGGAAAGTGGGACGCGCTGACAGAGCGGCTAGAAAGGGCGACCCGAGCAGTACACGAGGGCGACTTCCGGGGGGCATTCTCCAACCTCCGGCAAGCCCATTGGACCGCGCTGTCGTCACGGGACGCTTCTGTCGCGAAGAACTCCTTCTGTGCACGCCGGTCGTGCCCCGACATCTATCGCATCGCCTGGCTCGCGGGCCGGTCGAGTTCGGATCTCGACTTCCTCGGCGGAATCTGCAAGGACATCGAGGTCGACACCTGCGCACAATGGCTCGCCTACCATCGTAGGGGCCGCACCCATCTGGGTCCCGCCCGCAGGCCTGCGTGGAACCCGGCCCAAGACTTGCCGCTGATCATGTCCGGCGAGTCCAGTAGCCCCCGGCCGCGAACGGTCGTCGAAGTCGCCGGCAAGGCGACCGGTGCCTTACTCAACACTGGTGCGCGGAACTCGGTATTCCGGCGCAAGTTGGCAAACATGGAGGCCGTGGACTACGACGTTGTGGGCGACCCTTACACTGAGACGCGACGCGATGGCACCGAGCGGCAAGCCCGGGAGGTCGTGCTGCGGAACCTGACCCTTGGCGGCGTGACCGAGCCGCGTGTGCTGGCCGTCGCACACGACGACCCCGACGCGGAGTTCGAGCTGGGAATGGACATCCTGCTGCGTTACCCCGCAGCCTGTTTTGCGCTGGCGGACGACCGGCTGCATCTCGGCAGGCAGGGACCGTGCGCCGACGGGCGAGCGCCGCTCGGGGCACGGCTCGATCCCAAGACCGGCAAGCCGACCATCCTCGTTCCCGGTCCAGATGGCGAGCCGGTCACCGTGCTTCTCGACACCGGAGCTCAGGAGAGCCTCTGCAAACCCACGCTCGCTGACCGCCTGCAGGGGGTTCCGCTTCGGCTCGGGGGCCACACGGCCGTCGAGGCTGGCTGCGCTCCCGGCGGCGACCGCCTCCCCGACGATGGCGACGCCCCCGACATGGTTCTCGGCATGGACTGGCTGTCCCGGTTCGAGGCGTTCGGCTGGGAACTCGCGCCGTTCCGGTTGTACTTCGTTCCGGCCTCCGCGCCGCCGTAGGCTTGGCCACCGACCTCTTCCGCGACGAGGCGCTTGCCAGTCTACGTTCCAATCCGTGGCAGCCGCCTTTGTTGTCGAAACCCCTCTCGGGGGCGCTGTTGACGGCGACGGCTTCCGTGTCCGTCGGCGCCTTGGTCGCATTCGCGGCGCTGTTCCCGTTCGCCGACAAACAGAGCGTGTCCGGCTACCTGACGCCACCGGAAGGTTGGATCAGGGTGACGGCCGGGTCCGTTTCCCTGATACGCCGCTGCGTCGTCGCCGAGGACGACCTGGTGGCGGTCGGCGACGTGTTGTTCGAACTGGCATCCGGCGACGGCTTCGAGGCGGGACAGCCGCTGGAAGCGAAGCTCCTGTCGGACTTGAAAGAACGCCGCATAGCGTTGCAAGCGCAACTCGAAGCACTGGAGTCAAGATTCGACAACGAGCAAGCGATGCTGGACAACGCACACACCGCCGGCGAAAACGAAATCCGTGAGCTGCGCGTCGAAACGCAAGCGCTGGCCACGCGACTGGCCATCGCGGTGCGCCAACGCGACAAGGGACTACGGCTTGTGGAGACGGGCGCACTCGCCGAGTCCGACGCGATGCTTCTCGATGATCGCGTACAGTCCCAACGCGCCGCCTTGGCCTCCAAGCACCAGGTTCTGGAACGCTCGCAGTCCTCCCTGCAGGCGCTACCGCTACAACGCCAACGTCTGGAGTCCGAGCGACAGGAACACCGAGCATCGCTCATGGAACGGCTGCACGCACTGGCCATGGACGAGTCACGCCTTCTGGCCAGGCGCGACGGTCGAATACTCGCGCCGCGCAGTGGACGGGTAGCATCGATTCGGACCCGCAGCGGCGAGTGGATCCGACCGGGGGAGCCGCTTCTGGACATCCTGCCGACGGAAGTCGACTTCGAGGCTCGACTCTTCGCGGGGGCCGCTGCGATGGGAACGATCGCCGTGGGGCAAGAGGTGCGCGTGTACCTGGATGCCTTTCCCTACGAACGCCATGGTGCACAGAATGGCCTGGTGACATCCGTCTCGGAGACCATCCTCACTCCGATGGAGACATCCGGGCAAGGAACACCGAACGCGGCATTCCGCATCGACGTCGCGTTTCCGGAAGGCTTCGACCTGTCCGAAGGTCAGCAGCGCGCGCTGCGCCCCGGCATGACCGTTACGGCCGATCTGGTAAACAGCCGCAGCACCGTGATCGACTGGCTGATCGATCCGCTGCGCGGCGCGGCGGCACGCATCTAGCGAGTCCTCGAAGGCGCGTCGAACATGCGGCTATCCGTAGTCCTGCAGGCGGACAACGCCGAGTGCGGCCTGGCGTGCCTGTCGATGGTGGCCGGCTACCACGGACACCGCGAAACGCTGCGCGAGTACCGGTCGCGATTCCGCATTTCGTCGCGGGGTACGACGTTGGCCAGCCTCCGCGACTATGCGGAGCAAATGGGATTCCAGACTCGAGCGGTTCGCGCCGAACTCCATGAACTCCCGCAGCTTCGGTTGCCGGCGATCCTGCATTGGGAGTTCAACCACTTCGTCGTGCTGCTGGCCGTGGGACGCCGCTGGGCGAAGATCGCCGATCCCGCCGTGGGGATTCGGCGGATTCCCGTGCACCTCTTGAACGAGTCCTTCACGGGAGTCGCGCTCGAACTCGTTCCGACATCGTCCCTGACGCCTAGCAAAGCCGTCGAGGCGGTTCCTCTCGGCACGTTCCTGCCGGCATTCCGCGGATTGGGCAGTTCGCTCGCGGGCGTTTTCGTGATGACCTTGGCGCTGCAGGCGTTCGCGCTGGCGTTGCCGCTGAACGTGCAGTTCACCATCGACCAAGGCGTGCGCCAGGGAGACTGGAATCTGGTGATGGCGCTCGCCCTCGGATTCGGGCTGGTTGGATTCACTTCGGTGGCGACGCAGTGGCTGCGCACGCTGCTGGTGCAGTACGTCGGCAATACGTTGTCGTTCCGCATGGTCGTAAGTCTCGGCCACCATCTGCTCCGTCTCCCCGATTCCTGGTTCGTGGCCCGCCATACCGGCGACGTGATGTCGCGGTTCGCATCGACCGAACCCATTCGTCGGTTCCTCATGACGGGGGCGTTCGCAATGCTCGTGGATGCAGCCATGGCATTGGGGGCGCTGGGCATTCTCCTCACCTATTCCCGGGATCTGGCGCTAGCACTGTGCGTTTTTCTGATCCTGATCGCGGCGATTCAGCTCGGGACGTTTGGATGGCTGCGCGAACTG
>JAPOYW010000363.1 GCA_026706425.1 Gammaproteobacteria bacterium | reverse complement strand
GCCGGCTGTTCGTGGCTGCCGGCGATGGCACCTTCACCGAGGGGGCCGTGGCGGCGGGTGTCGCGGATCGCGAACGGGGCTACGCCGCGGTCTGTGCGGACTTCGACAACGATGGCGACGTCGATATCTTCCAGGCGCACCGGAACGCCCAGAGTGCCGCGACGTTCTGGCGGAACGACGGGACAGGCAATGAGTATCTGAGAGTCCGTCTCGTCGGCTCGGCCCCCAACACCCAAGCCGCAGGCGCCCGCATCCGGGCCACGGTCGACAACAAGGAAATGCTCCGCGAGATCATCATCGGCAGCAACTACACGTCGCAGAACCCGACCGTGCAGATATTCGGTCTGGGAGAGGCATCGAACGTGGACACGCTGGTCGTGGAGTGGCCCGACGGACTCGCAACGACCCGCACCAACGTGCCGGCTGGGCAGACGCTGGTCATCGAGCAGCCATCCGGTGGATGAGGAGCTCCTAGGGGATTGGCATACCGGAGCATTCGCCCCGGCGCACCCGGGCGCGGACCGGCCATGCTGGCGCGTCTATCTGCTATTCTCGGCAAGGCTTCGGCGTAAATGGAATACCGTCATCGCCGCCATCGGCTCTGGTACGACAACACGACATCATTCCCGGGGGGTGGCCTGATGCGCCGCAAGCATTTTGTTCGGTCCTGCGCTGGACTGGCGATGGTCGCCTCGGTGACCGTCGCATGCGGCGTCGGCGCGGCAGAATACGTCATCGTCGGCGATCTCGGCGATGCCGTCGAAGCAGGGGAAGTCATCCTCACGCGTTCCTCCGCCGTTCTCGGGTCGAGTACCGAAGTGTCCCGGACACAGATAGCGGAAGGGCGCTTTCGTCTGGCTGGCGAAGTCCCGAGAGACACCATGGGGCGCGTCTCGCTGAGCGCCAAGGATGCCCAGGGAAACTCGAAGGGCAGCGTCCAGTTCATCCTGGAACCGGGGGAGATCCGAGTCGGCTACGGGGGTCGGGTCGCCGGATTGACGGCCGAAGGCGGACCGTACAACCAACGCGTCGTTGCAGTCTGGCGCGATGCCCCGGACTACCGGCGTGTGCTCGACGACTATGCCCGGGTGATGGACGCCAAGGCGGATCTCGAGGAAGGCCCCGAACGCGAGACACTCACCGGGGAGGCCATTGAACTCTACAACGAGCTGACTCGAATTCGGCGCGGCGCGCTACGCGAGATAGCCATGGCGGACGACGATCCGCTCGCCAGCCTCTTTGCCATGGAGATGGGGGGACTCGGCGGCACGGCGGCGCTCAATCGGCTCGATCAGCTACTGGCTGTTGCGGAGCTGCCCGCCGCCGCGGCGGTTCTGAGAACCCGAACCGAGACGGGCATTCGCATGTCCGAAACCGCCCAGACGGTGCAGGTGGGCAGCAAGGTCAAGGGGTTCTCGGCACCGGGTCTGGACGGCGAGGTCCACCACCTCGACGACTTGCTGGCCGCGAATCGAGTCGTCCTCATAGAATTCTGGGCCTCGTGGTGCGGGCCCTGCAGGGCGGAGGTGCCGACGCTGAAGGCCGCCATGGACCAGTACGGTGAGCGGGGTTTCGACATCTTCGCCGTGTCGCTGGACGACAACCGCGAGGACTGGGAGGAAGCCTCCCTGGAAGACGAGATCACCTGGACCAATACCTGTGACTTCAAAGCCTACGACAGCCCCATTCCTGCCCAGTTCGGCGTATTGGCGATCCCGATGAACGTCCTCGTCAATGCCGAGGGCGAAATACTCGCCAAGTACGTCCGCGGCGAAGGCCTGTTGGACGAGCTGGCGGAACTGCTCGACGCGTAAGGTACGCGCGGGGTCTGCGCGGAAGGGCTAGACGGGACACAACGCCGTGGCCAGACCGAAAACCGACAGCAAGACACTGCGCTGGACGTTGATTGGCGTCCTGGTCGCGTTCGTCGCCGTCGCCGACTGGTATGTCGGCGGCGTGGGGCCCCGGGTGTTGTTGGGTTCGGCGACTTTGAACCTGACCTCGCAACCGGACGCCGCCAGGGTGTTCCTGGACGGCGAGGTGGTGGGACGAACGCCGCTGCTCGATCAGAGCGTACGTCCAGGGCGCGCGGTGGTCCGGATGGAGCACCGGTTCCACGACGCCGTCGCGCTCAGTGTGAGTCCTGCAAGGGGCGAGGTGGAGGACGTCCACGTCGAGTTCCCGGCGGCGACCGGCGGCCTGGAGATCGTCACGAACCCCCGTGGCGCGGACGTCATGATCGATGGAAAGAAGCTCGAGGAGGTGACACCGATCGTGCTCTCCCCCCATCCGACAGGATCCTTCGAGATCGCGGCGTCGATCCGCGGCCGCGAGGCCAAGATCCAGACCGTGGAGGTGCTGCCGCGCCAGAATACCGAGGCGTCTTTCGAGTTGGAGCGCGTACCGATGAGCGAGATCCACGTCGCGCGGTCGCCGCGGGATCTCGAACTCGAAATCGACGGCAAGCCCTACAGGCCGGGAATGACCCTGCCGATCGGCGCCCACAAGATTCGGGCCCAACGCCCGGGCTACGCGCCCCTCGAGAAGACCGTGGAGTTCACCCGGGGGCGGAACGACGAGTCCGTCCGTCTTGTCCGGCTGCAGGGCAGCCTTTCGCTGGCCGTAGCCCGCCTGACGCGAACGTGGAGGTGTCGTACCCCGATGCCGGGGGCCAGCGCACGGTCCGCTACACCAAGGGCATGCTCATCCCGACCGGCCCTGCCACCGTGCGGGCCACGGCTATCGGCCACCGCAGCTACGAACGGCATCTGACCGTGGAGGCCAAGCCGTTGTCGCACGCCATACGGCTGGAGAAGTACGTCGTCGAACCTGGCCGCACGTTCCGGGACGATCTTTCGTCCGGCGGCGAAGGCCCGCTGTTGGTGGTGATCGGCACGGGGTCCTTTCGCATGGGATCCGATGGGGGTCCCACGGACGAACGACCGGCAAGGCAGGTCGAGGTGGCCCATCCGTTCGCGATCGGAGTCTTCGAGACGACGCGTGGCGAATACGAGACGTTTCGGGTCGCCCAGGGGAAGGCCGCGTCGGGATCGCCCGGTTCCGAGGATGAGCTGTCTCCCGAGTCCCGGGCGCGACTTCCGGTGACCGGCGTGTCCTGGGAGGACGCGCAGGACTATGTCGGTTGGCTAAGCGAGGAATCCGGTCACCGCTACCGACTCCCCAGCGAGGCGGAGTGGGAGTACGTCGCTCGCGGGGCCACGACTGGGCCGTACTACTTCGGCACCGATGTCGGAGCCCTGTGTGCACATGCGAACGTCGCCGACACGACATACGGGGAAATCTACCCGAAGCCCGGCGTCGCAACGTGTTCGGACGGTACGCTGCGTTTGGCCGTCGTCGGCGGTTTCCCGGCCAATGCGTTTGGCGTTCACGACGTGCTCGGCAATGTCGAGGAGTGGGTCGCCGACTGCTGGCATGGAAACTACCGGGGTGCGCCGAGCGGCCAAAGTGCCCGAAGCGGCAACTGCGGCGACCACGTCGTGCGCGGTGGCGCATGGGACTCCACGCCGGAGGAGAGCACGGTTAGCTACCGGTCGTTCAGCAACCGGGGTAGCGGTACCCGGGGCATTCGAGTGGTCCGGGATCTTTAGCGCGTAGAGCGATGCTAGGTGCTCCGTTCCGCCCGGAGCCGTTCCTCGAGTTCCATGATCCTCTTTCTGGCCGCGTTGGCCTCCTCCCGGGCCGCGTCGGCCTCCTCCCGGGCCGCGTCGGCCGCTTCCCGGGCCGCGTTGGCCTCCGCTTCGGCCACCTCGCGCATCTGTTCGGATTCCGCTAGGTCGGGGATGATTTCTCCGGTTGCCAGATCGCGGAACCGAAAGTCCCGGTTGTTGTCGAGCAACTCGCATCCAAGCACTTCGCTCACGAGTGCACCGTCGGGCGACGGCGGAATCGGCTCGTAGATGCGATCCGAATTCAAGCGCATCCCCATTACCGGTGCCGGGAGTTTGCCGATCACATCCAAAACCCAGAACTCGCGGACGCCGAGGTCCTGGTACAGCGCGGACTTGACGGTGAGATCCCGGCGCCAGGTCTTCTCCGACAGCACTTCCGCGACGAGGTCGGGGACTTTCGGCTCTTCCCAGAGCTTGTACGACAGACGATGGTGGGGCGGCGCGCCGAACACGACCATGAGATCGGGCGAGACGACGGCTGCGCGATTCCCCTCTTCGAAATGGACGGCAAGATCCGTGGCGACGAAGACGTCGCCGCGGTCGCGGTAGCGCGCATGCAGTGTCCACAGGAGATAGGTCCGCAGCCAGGCGTGGTAGGTGTTTTCCGACATCGCGCTGTCGTCGTGGAGGTACCCTTCGTCGTCACAGGCGAAGGGTGGCACCGGCCGGTACAGTGCGTCGGCATGGATGGCGGCCAACGAGCGTTCGGCCCTCGCGGACGGCCATGCTGCTCCGGGCTGCGGGGAGAGCATTTTGGGCTGCATCATCAGAAGGTACCACAGCGTTTCCAGGGACGCGAAACGCCTGGAGCATCCCCTAAACACGGGCCTTGCACATAGCGAAATCGACCACTCGCGATGTGCGATTTGGCTGAAAATTCGCGTCCGAACGCGTGGCGATGGAGCAGGGCCGTAGAGTCTATTGCTTGAGATTCGGCACTCCGGGTGGTCGGCGTCCCTCGGCTGACCAGGACACGACGTCTTCGATCGTGACCCGAATGGCCGTCGTGCCAATCTCGACGTGTTCGTACTGAGGATACTTGGCCCGAAGCGCCGCTCGAATCCTGTCGTCGGTGGCGACGATATCCGCGCGGCCGTCGATCCGCGACCAGCATAGGTCGGACCAGTCCTCCGAGTACCGGTCGATCAGGATGGCGACTGCGGGGTTGCGCTCGATGTTCCTCAGCCGCTTCAACCGCGTCCCGGACTTCGGCTTGCCGTCGACCGGGATGAAGAGAGCGCCGTCCAGTTCGCAGAACACCACGGGAACCAGATGAGGTCTCGCCGCATCGACCGTGGCAAGGCGGGCCACGGCGGATTTCAGTGCCCACTCGGGCGGGGTCGAAGCGGGTGGCATGCTAGCCGGCTGTTGCGGGCTCGCGCGTTCGGGCTTGCCCCGCCGACGTCGACTGCGACGCGTCCAATTCGAACACCAGGAGCACGTTGCCCGGCATCTGCCCGAACATGCCGTAGCCCGACGTGACGAACACCAGATCGTCCACCGCCAGGACGCCCGGATTGTCGATGGCGCCGCCGTGGCCGTCGATGCCGTTGACGGTCCCGAAGCTCTGTTTGGTGGCGAACTCCCAGCGGATCGCGCCGTCGCGTCGGTCGAACGCGAATATCCGACCGTCCAATGCGCCTGCCAGGACCACGTTGCCGGCGATGCTCACCGCCGCCGAGAATGCGAAGTGGAACGGACAGTCCGGCCACGGCGTGCCGCCCCGCCGGAAACCCGTGAGTTCGCAGCCGCGACCCGCCGCGTAGCTCCAGACATCCGTGCCGTCGTCGATCTTCAGTGCCCAGACGCCGGGACTTCCCCTGGCACCCAGGAATGGGGGATCTGCGATGGGTACGTATACGTGGGCCTCGTCCGCGGCTATCCCCCAGTGCACACCGCCCAAGGCGCTTCCGGGACCGATCCGCCGCTGCCAGCGGAGCGCGCCCTGTTCATCCGGATCGAGGGCATAGACGTCGCCGGATTTCTGTCCCGCCAGGAGGATGTCCCTGCCCTTGGTGTCCTTGGTGAGGATCACCGACGCGCCGAAGTCGAAGTCGGGCCCGTTCTCCTTCGGGCAGTTGGGTCCCGCCCGGCGCCCGCAGGCCATGTTGAAGGCGTCGTTCGCGGTGCCCTGGAAATGCCATCGGATCGCACCGTCCTCCAGGGCGATGGCGACGATCGCGTCGGACATGTCGGTGGCCGGCGACGACGTGTTCTCCCCGGTGCCGACATAGAGCACGCCGCGCTTCGCGTCGATGGCCGGCGTGGTCCACACCGGTGCGCCGGAGGGACCCCACATCTGCACGCCCAGGCTGTTCTTGTAGGTCGGCTTGGCGTCCTCGGTCATGTGCGCCGTCCAGAGGATCCGGCCGGTCGCGGCATCGAGGGCGCGAACCGCGCCGTGCGACTTGCAGCATTCATAGGTCGGTCGCATCGCAAGCGCCACGTCCATGGCGGAGATCGGCACGTACAGGCGGTCGAGGTACTGCACCGGCGCGCCGGTCGCCATGGATGCGTCGAACACGGCGACATCGCGCTGCCAGATCAATTCGCCGGTCGCGGCGTCGATGGCGTGGATCGACGTTCCCTGGTCGCCGACGAACAAGACGCCCTTGGCGCCGATCCGGCCGAGCGTGACGGCGGTGCGCAGCGGCCGGTCTGCGTCGTAGCGCCACTTGATGCAACCGCTGTCGCGGGCGAGGGCGTACAGCTCGCCCCCCATGGTGGACAGGAACACGGTGTCGTCCGACACGGCCGGCTGGGACCGCATCTGGGACACGTTCGGCACCGCGAACGCCCACTTCAGCCGGAGCGTTGCGACGTTGTCGGCGTCGATCGAGGTGTCGCGTTGCCATCGCGTGTTGCGTTCGTCGTAGCCCCATCGTGCGATCTTCGGTGCGGTCGCGGCCCGCTCCGCGCAGTACGCGCTCTCGGGAATCAACGATGCCTGGTCACCGACGAGGTGATCGATGAGCGCCTCGACCTGGGGTCGGCTCAAGGTCTCGACATGCTGGCGCATGTTGCCGCGTGTCAAGGCATGCCGGACGCGCACGCTGTTCATGCGTTTGACGGCGTCGACGGCGGGTGTCTTGTCGTCGGGCGGCGTATCGTGGCATGCCGCGCACCGGGCGGCGTAGTGTTCGGCGGGGTTCGCCCACGCGCCGGTGGACCCCAGGAGAAGCGCCAGGGCGACCGCAGGACCCAACGGCGGCGTTGACGGAACGATGGTCATCGCTGTACCCATCCGCCCGCGAAGGGGAAGGCTTGGCCGGCAAAGAAACCGCTCTCGTCCGAGGCGAGAAACAGCGCGAACGCGGCATCTTCGAGTCCCGTGCCCAGTCTACCCGCGGGCACTTGTCGTTTCAGTGAGGCCACGAAGGACTCCTTCTCCATCAACTCGGGAGGATAGTACTCCCGGAAGTCGATCTGCCATTGCGCTCTCCTCCAGCCGTACGCCGCGATGGTAGTGAACGCCGGCGGCGGATCGCTACCGGCAGGTGTGGCTAGACCCGGCTTGTTTGCCATGCGCTGACCGGGTGCTACTATGGCGATATCACCGAGGGGATTGCTCGGTGATTTGAAGCGGGAAAGTGACTTGTCACCTTGCGTGGCCGTAGGCCGCTTCCTATGTTCTGTCGCTAGTGAATCCCCACGCAGTACGATGATAAGAACGATTATTGCCGACGACCAAAGTCTGTTTCGGGCGGGTATCAAACGACTGTTGCGCGATGTGCGTGCCATCGACGTGGTCGCCGAGGCGGACAGCGGCGAGGAAGCCGTCGACCTGGCGCGAAGACTCAATCCCCACGTCGTTTCCCTCGAGATCGTGATGCCGGGAATCGGCGGACTGGAGGCGGCTCGGCGAATCCTGAAGATGGAGACCGGCACGCAGATCGTCATGCTGTCGTCGGCTTGGGACGCTCCCTATCCGACCCAGGCATTGCGCGCGGGGGCGTGTGGCTTCGTCACCAAACGCGGGTCGCCCCAGGAGGTCGTGGCCGCGATCAAGCGGGCCTACGCGGGCAAGCGTTTCGTCAGTTCGGATATCGCCCAGCACCTCGCCTTCCGGTCCTTGGACGATCCGGTCGATTCGCCCTTCGACAATCTTTCGAGCCGCGAACTCCAGGTGACGCTCATGGTCATCAACTGCCAGCGCGTCAACGACATATCCGCCAACTTGCACCTCTCGCCCAAGACCGTGAACAGCTACCGGTATCGAATCTTCGACAAGCTCAACGTGTCGAGCGATGTCGAGCTTGCGCTGCTGGCCGTCAAGCACGGCATGATCAACCCGATTCTCGGAAACTTCGGCGAGAGCGTGGTGCGCATGCCACTCGAGGATGGAGCCGCGCTTGAAGACTGGTAGGGATCGTCCCGTTCCGGCGCGCCTACCGCGTGAGACGATCGAAGACCGCCATGGCGCGTTTGCCGGCTTCGCCGCCGAGCAGGCTCACGAATATGATCGCGATACCGCCGGCGGCGAACGCGGGGACGATTTCGTAGAGGTCGAAGAGCCCCCAGGGACCGCCGCTCAGTCCCTTCCAAACAACCGTCACGATGCCGCCGGTGAGCATCCCGGCAACGACGCCGGCTTCCGTGGTCCGCCGCCAGAGGACACACGCGAGAGCGACCGGTCCGAAGCTGGCGCCGAGCCCGGCCCAGGCGTAGGCGGCGAGTTCGAATACCCTGCTGCCGGGGTCCATGGCGATCCATGCGCCGATCAACGCGACAACCACCACCGAGATCCGGCTCAAGGTCAACATCCAACGTTCGTCCAGTCGCCGCCATACCGGCCGCACGACGTCTTCGACCAGGGCCGTGGACGCGACGAGAAGCTGGGAATCCACGGTGCTCATTACCGCTGCCAGGATGCCGGCGACGACGATGCCTGCCATCCAGGGCGCGAGTAGCTCGCTCGACAAGGCGATGAACACGGTCTCCGGATCCTCGAGCGCGCCGCCGAAGTAGGCTTCTCCTCCTGCACCGACGCCGACCGCCGCCGCGCTGGCCACGATCATCCAGACCAGATTGATCCGACGCGCTCGGGGCACGGACTCGACCCGGTTGATGGCCATGAACCGTGCCAGGAAGTGGGGCTGGCCGAAGTAGCCGAGACCCCATGCCAATGCGCTGACCACCGCGATCGCGCCGATCGGCTTCACCGTGCCCGCCAGGCTTGGCGCGTTTGCGAACGCCAGCGCCGCGACGACCACGAGGGCGGACATCATGAGCAGCGCCTGGAAGAAGTCCGTCCAGCTCACCGCGAGAAATCCGCCCAGCATCGTGTAGGCCAGCACGACGGCCACCCCGATCGCCAGCGCGACTTCGTAGTCCATGCCGATGGTCGTTTCGAACAGCCGGGCCCCGGCAACGAAACTCGCGGCCGTATAGATCGCGAAGAAGAACAGGATCAGAAGGGTGGCGACGATGCCGGGCAGGCCTGTTCGGGATGCGACGCGCCGGGAGAAGAACTGGGGTAGCGTCACGGCGGCGTCGAGCTGCTCCGTGAAGGCGCGCAGCCGGGGAGCGACCAGCCGCCAGCTGCCCCACGCCCCGCAGGCGAGACCAAGCACGATCCAGCCTTCTCCGAGACCGGCCACGAACACGGCACCGGGCAGTCCCAACAGCAACCAGCCACTCATGTCGGACGCCCCGGCGGACAGACCCGCGACCGAGGGTGGCAGGGAGCGACCGCCGATCACGTAGTCGCCGGCGGTCTTGGTGCGCATCAGCGCGTAGCCCGCTATGACCGCGATCACCGCGAGGTACGCCACGAAACCTATGGCCACGGGTAAGCCCCCCCAATTGCGATGTTTCGGCGAAACGCGGCATGAGTTTACTGGCAGAATCCGGATCGATGAAACCGGCAACACAGAGCGCGGGGAGCCTGGTCGAGCTGGCCAGGGAAGCCCTCCAGCGTCTGCTGGACCTGCTGCCGGGTACGGAGGGCGTCGACTGGTCGCGTCACCGGGCCGCACGGTGGCGAAACGGACCGCTGGGCGGCGTACTGGTCCCGTTGGGGCACCTGGACCGGATCGAGCTCAAGGACCTTCTCGGCATCGACGACCAGAAGGCGCAGCTGGTGGCCAACACCGAACAGTTCGTGCACGGCTTCCCCGCCAACAACGCGCTGCTATGGGGTGCGCGCGGCACCGGCAAGTCGTCCCTGGTGCACGCTCTCCTAAACCGCTACGCGTCGGATGGCCTGCGGCTGGTGGAGGTCGACAAGGAGGCGCTGGTCGACGTCGCGGCGATCGTCGCGGGTTTGGACACCGAGCCCTACCGTTTCGTGCTGATCTGCGACGACCTGTCCTTCGAGGCCGACGATGCGTCGTACAAGGCATTGAAGAGCGCGCTGGAGGGTTCGGTGTTCACGCAATCCGAGAACGTCGTCGTCTACGCGACATCCAACCGGAGGCACCTGCTGCCCGAGCACATGTCGGACAACACGGGCGCCCGTCACCTGGAGGGCGAACTGCACGAAGCCGAAGCCGTCGAGGAGAAGATCTCGCTGTCGGACCGTTTCGGCTTGTGGTTGTCCTTCTACCCGTTCGGCCAAGACGGCTATCTGCGAGTAGCCCAGCACTGGTTCGAGCGACTTGCCGCGGATCAGGGCATCGCCGCCTGCTGGGACGAGGACACCCGTCGGGATGCATTGCGCTGGGCGTTGGCGCGAGGTGTTCGCAGTGGACGCACCGCCTACCACTTCGCCCGACAGCGGATCGGGGCCGCCGCGTTGGCTCGGACGGTCGACGGCGCAGGGTCGCCTTGACCGGTTAGGGGCCGCCAACGCGTCGATCCATTCTATGACTGCTCGCTACGGTCGGCCCCGGCATGGATGACAGACGCGACCTCCTAGTGGTCGGTGCCGGGTTCGCCGGACTGGCTTGCGCCAGACGTGCTGCCGAACGGGGGCTCTCCGTGCTGGTGATCGATCAGCAGCCGTCGCCGGGCCGGTACGTCCACACCACGGGCATACTCGTCAAGGAAGCGCAGGCGGAATGGGCCGCACCGGCACCGCTGGTGCGCAAGATAGACCGTGTTCGTCTCTATGCACCCAGCCATCGCCATGTGGAACTGGGCGGCAACGGCTATTACTTCCTCGCTACCGACACGCCGAAACTGATGCAGTTCCTGGCCGACGAGACTCGCCGTGCCGGCGCGGAGATTCGGTTCGGTGGCGAGTTTGTCGGCGTGACCCGCAGTGGTCGGCATCTCGTTCTCGACGGCCACGGCGTTGCCGGCCGATACCTGGTCGGGGCTGACGGGGTGCATTCGAAGGTTGCGCAGGCCACGGGGTTGGATCGGAACACCCGCCTGCTCAAGGGCGTGGAATGGGAGTACGATCCACAGGAGCTATCAGTTCGGCAAGCTGGCGGCGGATGCGATCGCCGACCACCTGGACGACGACGCCCCGAATCCCGGCGACGTGGTAGCGGCAGCCTACAGAGGCGATGCCTGGAAGCGGTCGGCCCGTTGGTGCTTCGACAACCTCCCCGTGGCCGTATGCATGGAACTCGGGGTGACCGCCACCAGTCTATTCAGGCGCGTAGCGGGCAAGGTGTTCTTCGATCGGTTCGCGGCAGGCTAGACTGCCGGGGTAGGGCAGACCGACCGCGGCGGGGCGGTTCTGTTTCGCCTGCCAACGGAAGGGATGTCGGACATATCGGGGCCGGAGCTATTGCGGAGCGAACGCCGACGCCCTAGAATCCGCGCCCTTCCCGCCACCGTCCCCTTCGTCTAGTGGCCTAGGACTCCGGGTTTTCATCCCGGCAACAGGGGTTCGAGTCCCCTAGGGGACGCCATTGTTTGGTGTAAAGATTGACCCCACCTTGGAACTTGCTTGCATTGCAAGCATGCCGTAGGCTTGAACCTATCCGGTTCGTTGGGACGCGGCCCATGGCGAGCATCACGATCCGCAATCTCGACGACGATGTGAAGACGCGGCTGCGCGTGCGTGCCGCAGAGCATCAACGTTCCATGGAGGAAGAGGTTCGCATCATCCTCCGAGATGCCGTGAACGGCGGTCGCGCTGGTCCTCGGGATCTCGCGAAGTTCACGCGCGAGTGTTTCGCGGCCGTTGGCGGCGTCGACCTCGAACTTCCACACCGCGGCCCAATGCGCGAGACGCCAGACCTTTCCGATCCACCCGGATGCATGTCATAGATACCAATGTCGCCTCGGAACTCATGCGGCCCGCGCCAAATCCTGCGGTTGCTGCATGGATTGCCGAGCGTGATGCGACAGAGATGTATTTGACAGCAGTTAGTGAGGCCGAGTTGCGGTTCGGTGTCGCAATCCTCCCGGCAGGAAAACGACGAAACGCGGTGGAGGTCGCCATGCGCCGTTGGCTCGACCTTGGATTCGTTGAACGGATTCTCCCGTTCAATAGCGGCGCGGCCCGGGCCTATGCGGAGATCGCAGCCGCCCGCCGCCAAGCGGGTCGGCCCATTGGTGAAGCGGACTGTCAGATCGCTGCCATAGTGCGCTCATGCGGCGCCGTCCTCGTTACGCGGAACGTGCGCGATTTCGAGGGAACGGGGGTCGAAGTGCTTGACCCGTGGGCGGAATCACCGGCAACGTAGCCCGTCATTGGTAGGCCGATCATTGACGGTAGACATAATATGTCATAAGGTCTCCTGCCAATCGGCTCAATCGCCGACCAAGCGGGCATTTGCTCATTTCTTGATCGACTGTTAAGCCCCCGGCGTGTCAGTCGTCTGGCATAAAGGGCCTCCCCGAAACCAAGCCAAGGAAACCACGATGGCCGAATCCGTAGCGCCGAGCACCGGCGATCCCATCATTGAGGCCAGGGGCCTCGGGCATACGTACAAGGGGGGCCACACCGCCCTCGACGGCGTGGACCTTTCGCTCGGTACCGGGCTCTTCGGTCTGCTCGGCCCCAACGGTGCCGGAAAGAGCACGCTGATGCGTATCATCTGCACCTTGCTGGTGCCGACCGAGGGCACCGCCAAGGTCTACGGCTACGACGTCACCCAGCAGCGTCGGGAGGTGCGCGAACTGATCGGCTACCTGCCCCAGGAATTCGGCGCTTGGAGGCATCACCGAACCGAGGAGGTGCTTGACACCCTCGCGCGCCTATCGGGACTGTCGAATCGCAAGGAGCGACGGCGACGGGTGGCGGAAACGCTCGAGATGGTGGGACTGGACGGCGTTGCTGATCGCAAGGTCAAAAAACTCTCCGGCGGGATGGTGCGCCGGCTCGG
>JAPOYW010000113.1 GCA_026706425.1 Gammaproteobacteria bacterium | reverse complement strand
GGTCGCCTCATCGTGGGTGAACGCTCTTGAAAGTGGGCGCCTAGGGGTTGCGCCATAACGCTTCTGGAGGTAGCCACGTTCAAGATTGTCCCCCTTCCGGGTTCGGATGTCCGAGAGCGGATAGGATTCCGTCGCGCCGTCGCGCCGTTTCTCGGCAAACCACACCTGGTCACGACGCAAGCAAGGCGCAGCAAGGAGGTTGGTGTCATGGACGGTGGCGATGAGCTGGGCACCACTAGGATTGGTGTCTCGGGAACAGAAGACATCCAACAACGCCTGCGGGGCTTCGGTGTGCAAGCTGACGTCGAGTTCGTCGACGACGAGGAGGCCGCCTGAGTCAAGCGCCTCGAACACCTGAGCGAGCAACACCAGGAGTCGGCGCGTTCCGGCGCTCTCGTGTTCCAACTCGAGATACACGTCTCCAGCGGCACCACGATGCGCGAGCTCGATCAGAGACATCCTTTCCGGAGGCGTCCTGACGCCCAGTTCTGCCAGCTTGGACATCAGTTCACGCTCGCCTTCGGACAGTTCTTCCTCGCGTCGGCGATAGCCCACGACTCCGGTGTCCGCCTGGGCGAGAAAGTCCAGGACGCGTTGGTCGAGCTCTTCGTCAGCGAGAACCTCCGATGCGAATCGGCCTGACACGGACCATCCCGACACGCCGTTCATATTGGCAAAGTAGGAGAACACAGAGGTCAACGTCTCGTGGTCGTTCTGCGCCGCTGCCGAAAGGAACAGGCTGTTGGGCCGCGTGAGATCCGCGATGATGCGGTTGCGGCCCTTCAGACCACGTCCGAATCGGAATTGGTCGCCATCGCGTTCGAACAGAGTTCGCACCCGCCCCATCGGATAGTCCAATAGCCACTCGGCGATGAACTCGTTCGCCGTGGCTTCGAAGCCGTAGTGATGGCGGACCTCGTTCAGTACGAAGTCGATCTCGAAACTAGAGGGTGTTGAAACCCCCTCATCGTCTAGGCGAAAAGGCTGGATGTATGGTACTCCCCCACCTGGCCGACCCTGCGCGTGGGAAAGCATGACGGTGTTTCGCATGGCGCTGATCGCGTCCACGATGTTGCTTTTGCCCGAGGCGTTCGCGCCGTAGATGACGATGGCTGGCAGTACCGAGCCGCTTGGCGACGGCGGGCAACGGATCAGGCCGTCCTCCTGATCCTTGAGGGGTGACGTAACCAAGGAAAGCTCTTGGCGTTCCCGAATCGACAAGTGGTTCGATACCGCGAAACGCAACAACATCATGGTCCCGATCTAACGGTGTATGGGGTGCATTATAGACATGAGAAACGCGAAGATCACGCTAAATCAGGGCTTAGAATGCAGGAGACTCCACCTAGAGCGGTGTGCTCACCGTGATGCAATCGGTTCGCTCGTCGCCCTGGGGACTTGCTAGGCGACTTCCGGCGATAGGCGCTTTCGGCCTGTTCACGTAGATTTCCGCCGTCACCTGTCGCCGCATGGACCGCGTGTCAGGCTGTTCACGGAAACCCTGCTCGAACCCGCTTGTCCGTGTCGAAGGCGCGTTTCTCCCCCTGCAGGTCGAACGCGGACGGATCCCATTCGCCGAGCCACTCCTTCAGATCCGCCACGTCTTCGTCCCATGGGTCGACGCCCGTCTCGACGACCGACACGAACCGGTAGTAGCCGGGCACGCCGCCGCAGTCTTCCGGAGGACATGCCCGCCTTCCCGCGAGGAGTCGCCGGTGGAAACGGTCGGGGGATGACACGCGTGGCTTGAGCTTGACCTCGTGAGTCCAGTCATCACCGAAGTCGTAGACGTAGACACACGACCGGGATGCGGGGAAGTAGCTGGCGAGTTGCACCTCCTCGGCATCCGGTGTGGGTTCGTCCAATCCCTCCAGGAAGTCGTCTGCGAACCCCGCGATGGGACGCTGGCGGCTGGCCCGAAACTCCCAGAGGTGGCCGCCGTCCCAGCCGAAGCTGTCCCGTATGGCCCGGTGGAGATCGCCGAACGTGGCATCGTCGGCAATCTGGAACCGCCGCCAAATGCGCGGCTCGATTCCCCGCAGTGTCACTTCGAATTCCAGGTATCGCGGCATGTATTCTCCTCAGTCAACAACACAGTGTTTGCACAGTCGAGGACGGTAGCGCCCTGACCGCGCGGCTACACGAGCAGCGCCTTCAACAGCGCGTCCGTGGTGTCGGAATAGAACTGCACGTTGATGCGCGTCGCCATGTCATCCGACAGGTCGAAGAGTTGCTTGCGTGCCGAAACAGGGATCAGCACCGTGTCGGCGGCTTTCTCGACCGCCGCCTCCACGACACCGACGGCGTTCGCCAACGGTTCGGTGGAACCGCCGAGATTGAGTGCCCCGACCACGATCAGACCGCCCCGCGTGCTCTTCTCAAGCAGGCCGCTGCACAGGGCCATCAAGGCGGGGACGCCCAGCGAGCCACCGGTGCGCTCGTTGTCCATCGCCCTCAACTGCACGGAGAACTCGTGCTCTCTGGGGTCGCGGTCACCCACTAGCGCTCTGCCGCGCGTATAGAGATTCTGCTCCGCATAACGAACGCTCTCGCGGAACCCGGGCGGGACGGGCGCATTGAGTATCTTCACCCCGGCTCCTCGACCAACGGTCACTTCGATGCGGTACAGGCTCGGACCTGTCTCGAGGCTGCCCGGGCTTATGCCCCACACCTGGCCCGGCGGCAGCGGGTCGTGCTCGATGGCTTCGTCGCTGTGCAGTTCAGGGGTCGCCACGAACTTCTCGATGCCTTCTTCGCCCATGGCGTAGCTGAAGTGCGTGTTGCGGAACTCGCTGCGGAATACGCGCTTCTGCTGCTCCTTGACCCGCCGCCTGACCTCCAGGGCAATCCGCGTCATCTCCTCCAACTCCTCGTCGGGGACCGGCATCTCAGGGTCGGGGTAGAGCAGCTTCAACAGTCCGCTCACCGTTTTGTTGACGGCGGTGATGTCGCGACCGCTCAGCGCGCCGCCGTAGTTGACCCGGCCTTGGAGTACCGGAATCCGGCTGCCCGACCGGAGGGCGCTCCAACATTCGGAGAGGAAGTCGCTCACCAGTCCGAAGTGGTTTGTGAAGTGCTCGGACGGATCGAGCTTCGGGAAGTCCCAGCCTGGAACATAGGCGTGAATGCGGTCCATGAAGGCGGTGTCGTCGCGCATCTGCGGCGGCAGCGGGCTGAGAAGGTGTCCGACACGCTGCTGATGCTCGACTTCGACGTCCAGATTGCCGACCATGACGATCCCGCCCTGTGCACGTATGCTCTCTTTTCCCCGGGAGAACTCGCCGGACTCCATGTAGCCTTTCAGGATGTTCACGCCATCCTTCTGGTCGAACGAGACCCCCGAAATCTCGTCGAAGCAGACGACGTCGTATTGACACACCAAGCCTCGCTGGCCGTTCGCGTTGTTGACGAACATCTTGGCAACGGTGGCCTTGCCGCCCGAAATCAGGTGCGCGTACGGGGAGATCTGCTGGAACAGATGGCTCTTGCCGGTGCCCCGGGGCCCGAGCTCCACCATGTTGTAGTTGCGCTCGACGAACGGGACCATGCGCACGAGGCCCACCATCGGCGCACGGTCGGCCAGGCCCTCCGGTTCCAAACCGACGCTGCGCAGCAGCAGCCGCTGCCAGTCTCCCGTGGTGAACTCGCGCCGGGCGCGTCGAAACACATCCAGCACATCGGCCTGCGAGAGCTGGATGGCCCTTAAGCTGTCGATGGCGAACGGTCGTCCCCCTTGCTCCTGTGCGATGGTGGCGTCGTAGCCGAGCGTCACCTCGGCGTAGAACCCGTCGGTGAGCATCCGTTCGTGCTGCTTGACCAGGCCGTCGTCGATCCGAACTTGCCGCAATGCAACGCTGGGAAGCTCCGCAACGAACGAGTCGGTCTTGGCGTCGAGTCGGGCGCGGACGATGTCAATGAGCTTCACCGAGCCTCTCTCGCGGGCCCGCGCCTTGAACAGCTCTTCCTCGCCCGTCCGTACCGTGCGATCCGCGAGCTGCCGTTCGACGACGGCCAGCCCCTCCTCGATCTCGCGCTCGTCGGTGCTGGCGCAGTACCTTCCCAAGAGGAACTCCACCACGTAGGTCGGCACCGGATACTGCTGGCTGTATTTGCGGACCAGATCCTTGCGGACGAGATAGCCTTCGAACGCCGCTGCCGCGCGCTGATCGAGATCGTCGAGTACCGTCGTCATTGGCCACCTATGGTCGTCGCCGTCTGTGCGACCGGTCGCCCGTCTATGTCCAGAGCAACGATAACTGCGGACGTGCCTTCCAGGTCCTCGTCTTCGACGAGCAGACTCGCATCCCCGTTCGAGTCGACTTCCCGTGCTTGGCTCAATGCGGATGCGGCGTCGTTCACCTTAGTTCGCAACTGAACCCGAATCGGGGCGACATCGCCCTGAACGTGCACGCGGCAGCGCAATCCAACCCATGAGATGTTTTCGATTGCCACGGCGGGGCCAGTCGCCGGACTTGCAGTAACGGTAATCACGGGCACGATGCTCTCCTGCGGACTCAAGCCGCCGTGGGCGTACTGGTGTCCCGCCGTGAAGCACGCGATCCCCGGCGCGAGCGCCACCTGTTCCTCAATGTTCCAGAACCAGGGGCTCGTGGGAACCTCGACGCTGGCATTCCCCTTGATCGCCGCACACCGCGCCCATCGGCTCTCGGCAAGGTAGTGCGGGAGTTCCACTTTGGGTAGACCACCGGGCAGCCACAACCAGCCATGGTCCGTCACGATGCGGACCTCGCGCCAGCCGGCCGCCAGCAGGGACTCGACGCGCTCTAGCAGGAGTTCGACGTCGGGGTCGACCCGCGCCGCCAGTCGGCCCTCCAGATCGTGGCCGCGCTTGTCGAGGCTTCCGTCCTCGGTCCAGCCCCGACCGCTTGGGTCGCCGGTCTCGCCCGGGGAAAGGAACTCGCAGCCTACGGACGCCAGCAGCTTGCGGAATCGATCCGTCGTCAGCGCCTGTCCGCCCTCCGCCGTCACCGGGGAGAAGCCTTCGCCGGGCGATCTGCCGGCAAGAGCGCTCGCGACCGGCGACACGGCAGGCTTGCCCGTCGCCGTGACGGATGGCAGGCCGGCCCACCGCCACGACAAGGACGGGCGCAAGCCCTTGTTGCGCATCTCGGCGACGAGGCGTTGCGACACGTCGAATCGCAAGCCGTCGGCGAACAGCATGACACCGCCGGCGTCCATCACGAGCTCGGCGGGGTCTGTATCGCTAGCACACGGCAGCGGGTTCTGCTCCGCAATCGCTTGAAGCTGCCGCGCGGCTTGCTCGAGCCACGGTCGGTAGACCGCGTCCAGCGCTGCGCTGACGGCATCGAAATCCGCAGTGCGTTTGACAGCCGCAATTGCGGCAATCGCCGCGTCGTCGACCTCGTAGGCGCTGGTCGCGTACTGGTCCCCTAGGTCGTCTAGCGACGCCCCGCCCAGGTTGGTGGATGCGGCGCGGACCAAGCGGCTGAGGTGACCCAATGCATGGGCAAGGGGAGCGTGCCCCCCTTTCGCCCAGACCCAGGTCCGTCTTGCGCTGTGGACATCCTCAAGCTCTCGGATTGCGGTCGCCGCCTCGGTCGGAGGCTTCGCCCCGAGACCGGCCAGACTCTCGCGAAGCGCGTCCTCCTGCTCCTCGTTGTTTTGCGGCCACGAAGACGACTGATCCTCGACGAGATCAGCGGGTTTCGCCCTGCGGAGAAGGCCGACCACCTGCGGGTACGACGCCGGCGACTCCGCAAACCGGGACCAGATCGACTCCCAGGGGCCCAATCGCCTCCCAAGCCGCTCGGCGGCGACCAGTTCTCCGTCCTTGTCCGGGTTGAATTCCAGTTCTTCGCGGCAACGGGATCGAAACGCCGCGCATCGGCCCGGTTTCCAGCGCACCTCCGTGCCGGATGGATCGTTCATCCACCGCAATAGATCGCGTGGCAGGTCCTCCAAGAGTAGCCGGTCGAAATACTCCCGCTCCAGGCGTTTGCCTCGGAGCCTATGGACGGGCGTGTCCGCCACTTCGCCGATCGCTCCCAGCATCGCCGCTCGGGTGGCCTCGTCCCGCGCGACGTCGAGGGCAAGACCCCCGTCCGACGAGACTAGGAACGCCTCCACCGTCCAGTCCCTGCCGTTCTTCTGCGTCCAGCATGTCCCCCGGTACTGCAGTTCCACCAAAGGCTTCAGAATGTCCGGGCACTCGTCGACCGGACGCAGCGCCTGCCGGCTGATGCCCGGGAGGTAAATGATCGGCGTCGGAGCTTCGGGCAAGCCGTTCTCCGGCAATGCCCGCTCCACCACGCTTCGCAGCCAGATCGCCGGCCCTGTTCGATCCGCCAGCGCGTAGTCCCCAAAGCTCAGGAGTTGCGGGAGCCTCGATCGGAGTCGTGGCATGAGCGACCGCCACTGGGCGTCGCGATCCGTCCACAGTATTGCCGCAGGTGCAACGGCATCGTTTGGACTATGGCGCTCGGCGCCCGCCAGGAATTCTACGAGCGCTTCAAGGACCGTGGAGCCAGTCGCGGTCGAGAGAACCTTCACGACAGACTCACTCCCCTCCGAAGCTGGCCGCATGGATGGTCAAAAGCAGTTCGGACTCGCCCAGCATGCGGTACACGGGCGGTTTGCCGGAAAGCTCCTCGCTGCGATCAAGGATCATCGGAACCCCTTCGCCGCGCCGGTCCATGATGTGCGTTCGGTGATTGAACCTGTCCTGCGGAATCGGGCAGCGGGCCAGCAGACCCGTCACGATCTGATTCCTGGCCACCTGCCGGTGCCGCAGCAGATCCGGCGTCATCTGGTTCGCCAGCATCCCCGGGGTGTACAACTCGAGGCGGTCGTCGAACAGCCGAAGCCGCACCTTGCTGCCGCTTGCCGCGTAGTCCCGATGTGCCACGGCGTTGGTTACGGCTTCGAACACCGTCGGTAACATAGGCTTTCCCAGCGAAGGAACCGGGTGCGGCGTGTGCCAATACGGATTCTTCGGCGGAACAGCAACACCAGAACCGCGAGAACGACGAAGGCGACCATCCACACGTCCCAATCGCCAACGGGCATGTCCGACATCGGCACATTCGTCGGGGCGTGTACCACGATGGTCTGTCCAGCCTGCACCAAGTCAGGGACTTCGATACGGTTCAGACGCTGCAATTCCTCGACGCTTACCCCATGCCGCGCCGCGATCTCCGAAAGCGTGTCTCCGGGAGCGATACTTACTTTCACTTCATCCATGCCGGTCCGTTCCAGCCCGTCGCCGGTGCAGCTTCGCTAATCGGGCTTGCTAGGGTCGCCCAAATTTGCCCACATAACCTCGTCGCGGGCAAGGCTGCGCGCCAACACGAACAGGTAGTCCCCCAAGCGGTTGAGGAAGACCCCGCCGTCGGTGTCCGAGAGTTCTGCGGAGTCCGCAGCGGCCCGCCACCAAGCCCGCTCCGCGCGCCTGACAACAGTCCTCGCGACGTGCGCCGAGGCAGCGTCGCGGCCTCCGCCCGGCAGGACGAATTCGCGCAGGGGTTCCAGCCGCTCGTTCAGGGCCGTCGTGTCGCGTTCCACGTCCTTGGCCAGTGCCGACCAGTCGGCGGCGGATCGTCCGGTGGCTGCCAAGGCACCGAGGTCGAAGAGCCGCGACTGAAGCGCTCTGAGCTTCGCCGCGGTCGGCGAATCCGTCTCTTCGGCGAGCAGACCGATGAAGCTCGTCGCTTCGTCGAGTGCACCGACCAACTCGATTCTCGGATGGTGCTTCGGGTAGCGCCGGCCGTCGGCGAGCGAGGTCTCGCCCGCATCGCCGCCACGCGTGGTCACGCGGTCGATTCGGTTGCGGCGTGAACGCTCGTTCATGTAAGTTCGAAGGGCGATTGGCGTTCGACTTGCCCGACCGCCTCCCGGGTGGAGGACCCGATTATGCCTGCCTTCGACGTGGTTTCCGAAGTGGACCCGCAAGAAGTGCGCAACGCGGTCGACCAGTCATCGCGGGAACTCCGCACACGTTTCGACTTTAGGGGTGTCGATGCGGGCTTCACGCTGGACGCCGAGGTCGTCACCGTGTGGGCGCAGGAAGAGTTCCAGGTCAACCAACTCGTCGACATCCTGAAGGACAAGATGACCCGGCGTTCGGTGGATATCGGCTGCCTCGACGCCCGGCCGCTGGAGGCATCGGGCAAACAAAAACGACAGCCGTTCGGCCTGAAGCGCGGCATCGACCGCGATGCCAGCAAGAAGATCGTCAAGACCGTGAAGGACACCAAGCTCAAGGTGACCTCGCAGATCCAAGGCGACCAGGTCCGGGTGACAGGGAAAAAGCGGGACGACCTCCAGGCCGTCATCGCCAAGCTCAAGGACGGCGACTACGGCGTCCCGCTCCAGTTCACCAACTTCCGAGACTAGCGGCGCCGCCTCAACCGACGGGCCGTAGGGGACGCCCTTGTGGTGTCCCGCGCCGGTTGGCTTGAACGTTGGGCCGGTAGACCCAGCGCGGGCGAGGGCGCGCCCGATGGGCGCGATAGCCTCGTTCCTACGGCTCGCGCGTTCCGGCGGTTTGGCCTAGATGGACCACCGACAACAACACAGCTTGACCCGGTCGCCGTCGAAGGCAACGCCTTCATCCAGCAGAAGCTCCCGCTGCCGCTGACCGGCACTACCCGGAAGCGAGATTCTCCCCGACGCGTTGACGACACGGTGCCAGGGCAGCCGGGTTCCGGCGGGTAGCCGGGAAAGGCACCGCCCGACCCGTCGAGCGCCCCTGGGCAGTCCCGCCAATTCCGCCACCTGGCCGTAGCTCGCCACGTGGCCGAACGGAATGTCGGCGACGACCTGCCAGATGCGCTCCTCCGGGGTGGGATCGGCGCTCGGCGAGGTCAAGCAGGGCTCCAGTCCTTGTATCGAACCGGGTCGGCCCAGCGCTGCCCCACCTCGAGGAAGCCCCGTGGTCCGCGTCGGCCGTATTCGAAGGGATCGCCGGTGCCCTCCATCCAGCGGTGAAGCCGGGATTCCATCTCTTCCACCGCGCCACGGGCTTCCGGCGCATCGGCGATGTTCCGGGTCTCCAGGGGATCGGATTCACGGTCGAACAGCCAGGGCCCGCGTTCGTTTTCGAACCAACGGGCGTAGGTATAGCGCTCGGTTCGGACGCCACGCCAGCGACCGACCCATGCCTTCCGATTGGGCCAGCCGTTGCCCATGTTCATCAGGAACACGGAGTCGTTGCCACCGGGGGTGAGCTCGGTGTCATCCGGTGGCGACTCGCCGCGCCATACACCGGAAACGTCTCGACCCTGCAATCCATCCGGGGCGGCTACCCCGCACGCGCCGAGCAGGCTTGGAACGATGTCGATGGCGCCCATGAAGGCGGAGGTCCGGGAGCCGGGTGACGTGCCGCCCGGCCAACGGATCAGGAACGGGATGTGTGCGGACTCGTCGTACGGCGTGGCCTTCGAGGCCCGCATCGACGGGTGCATCCAGATGTCCTTGGGCTTCCCGTAGCCGTGGCTCGAGAGGTGGTCGCCGTGGTCGGAGGAGTAGCAGACGATCGTATCGTCGGCGAGACCAAGGCGGTCCAGGGCATCCAGCAGCCTCCCCATCTGCGCGTCGAGCCCGGTGCAGCAGCCGTAGTAGTCGGCGATTTCGCGCCGGGCGAAGTCGGCCATCTGAGGCGGCACGTTGCCGGGCAGGTCGACGTCGGCGGGATCGTAGAGGCCGTATTCGTCCGGATACTGCGGGTAGGGCCAGTGCGGCGGGCGCCAGGAGACGAAGAGCGCGAAGGGATCGTCTTGCCGCTCGGCCGTGTGGGTCTCGAGGAAACCGATCGCTAAGTCCGTTTCGACCACGGGCGACCAACCCTCGTGGCGCTCGGGTCCCCGCTCGTTCTCGAAGTAGCGCTGGTCGAAGTAGTTTCCGCCGACCCCCTCCACCGCGGCCAAGTAGTCGAGACCATAGCGATTCTCGGGAAGATAGGGCGGGACACCCAGGTGCCACACGCCGACATGCCCGGTGTGGTAGCCCGCCGACCGGAGCACGCCGGGCAACGTGGGAATGTCTCGGAAGGGCTCGTACTCGTTGCAGATCACGCCGTTGCGCCAGCCGTACCGCCCGGTCAGCAGGATGGCCCGGAACGGCGAACACAGCGGGTGATTCGAGAACATGTTGTCGCAGACCATTCCCTCGGCCGCCATCCGGTCGAGGTTGGGGGTTCGGACCACCGGATTGCCGTTGGCACCTAGGGCGGTGTAGCGCTGCTGGTCCGAGAACACGAAGAGCACGTTCATGCAGGTTTCCTTTCACCATCGCAAGTATTGTCGCGAAGCGGGTAGCATCGGTGAAGCGACTCGCTAGCGGCAAGTAGGTATGACAAGACCCGGAGAAGACCAATTCGTAGGCGCGCTGATGGGGTGCGCAGTGGGCGATGCCTTGGGTGCGCCGCTGGAAGGGAGGTCCCGGGAGCAGATCGCCACCATGCAGGGCATTACGGACGGCTTTCGTCCGTACCGGCACAAGAAGGAGGTCGAGTTCCCACGGGGCCAATACACCGACGACACCCAACTCACCTTGGCCATCGTCAAGAGCCTGCTGACTTGCGGACGCTTGGATCCGGCCGACATCGCGGCGGAGTTCGTCAAGCTGTGGGAGTCCAACGAAATCGTCGGCGCCGGCCCGGTTGCCCATCGAGCGGTGAGGCGGCTGATGGAGGGCGTCCGCTGGCAGGACGCGGCGGCGGCCGACAATCTGCCGTTGAACGGCGCCGCCATGCGCATCGCCCCCGTCGGCCTTTGGCATTGCGACCGCCCGGATCAACTCGCGGGCGACGTGGAACTGGCCAGCGTCGTCACCCATCGCCATCCGTTGGCCGTGGACGGTGCCATTGCCATCGCGACGGCGGTTGGGTGCGGGGCGACGGCAAGCGACATCGAGACAGTGAGCTTCCTCGATGCGGTGCATGGTTCGATTGCCGATAGGAGCCCGGGATTCGCGGACCGCATTCGTGAGCTTCACGAGTGGCTGCCGCTTACGGAGACTGCGGCCTTGGAGGCGATCGTTGCAGACGAAGGACGGGCCAAGGGCCGCGGCTTCGGGATCCCGGCGATGGTCGAACCCACGGTGTTGGCCTCGCTGTACGTGTTCCTGAAGTCGCCGGGCGACTACCTGGCGACGGTGGAGCGTGCCTTGCGTGTCGGCGGCGACGTGGACACCGTTGCGGCAATCGCGGGCGCTATCAGTGGTGCGTACAACGGACTGGGTGCCATTCCGGCCAACCTGGTTGCCGGCGTGAAGGACAGTGCGGAGATTCTCGACTTAGGTGCCCGCCTGTTTGCGCGTCGGTTTGCCGCTACCGCTTAGACGATATGCTTCAAAGGTCATGCTTTTAGGAAATATGCTCAAGGCGCTTCGCTTCGGCATCGGGTAGCTTGACATCGTCCAAGCCCGCCGGGGGGCGTTCCAGATGTCGTTTCTCACCGACCACCTCGACGAAGTTGGTGAGTCCTATTGGGAGCACATGTTCAAGGCGGCGGGTTTCGCGGTTGCGATGCTCCTTGGCGGCGTGGCGTGCCTTGTGCATGCGTTACTGCCTTTCCTGTTCGTAAGGACCGGCAGCACCCGCGTTCGACATCTCCACGAAGTCATGGTCGAGAACCGCCTGGCATCCGGGCGACGCGCCTCCGACGACAGTTCCGGCCCCGCCGGCGACGACGAAGCGGCGGGGATTGCTGCGGGCCCGGGGAGCACTGTCTAGAGTCTGAGCGGCCACGGGACGGGACAAGCCCGTCCCCTACGGCATGGGGCGGAGACCCCGTGGGGGCGGGGCTTGTCCCCGCCCGCGCCGAACCCGGTCGAGCCTGTGCCGCCGGCGCTGCGCCTAGTGCGGTTGATGGGATTCGAAATCCGAACGACGAATTTCTCTCGGCACGGGGGTTGAATCTTGTGAATCCGCCCCTATCATAGCGCCGCACGGGTTAGCACTCTCACCCCGAGAGTGCTAACCCACGACATCGGACTGGGGTATGAACAGCATTTTGGGAGAAAGCTAGTCATGAATATCCGACCACTCCACGACCGCGTGGTCGTGCGCCGCATCGAGGAGGACGCCATGTCCGCCGGCGGCATCGTATTGCCCGACACCGCCTCGGAGAAGCCCTCGCAGGGCGAGGTGTTGGCCGTTGGCCCGGGCAAGGTCGAAGACGACGGCAGCCGGCGCGTGCCGGACGTCAACGTCGGCGACAAGATCATTTTTGGCCAGTACGCCGGAAGCACGGTGAAGATCGACGGGGAGGAGCTCTTGATCCTCCAGGAGAGCGAGATCTTCGGCGTGCTCGAAGGCTGATTGGCGGCGAACAGGAGGAGGAACTCACATGAGTGCTAAGGAAGTACAGTTTGGGGACGACGCGCGCGGGCGGTTGCTGAGCGGCGTGAACACCCTGTCGAATGCCGTCAAGGTGACGCTCGGACCGAAAGGGCGCAACGTCGTGCTCGACAAGTCCTTCGGCGCCCCCACGGTGACCAAGGACGGCGTTTCCGTCGCCAAGGAGATCGAGCTCAAGGACAAGTTCGAGAACATGGGTGCGCAGATGGTCAAGGAGGTCGCCAGCAAGACCTCGGACGAGGCCGGCGACGGCACCACCACGGCGACCGTGCTGGCGCAGTCGATGCTCGCCGAAGGGCTGAAGTCGGTGGCCGCGGGCATGAACCCCATGGACCTGAAGCGCGGCATCGACAAGGCCGTGACCGCAGCCGTCGCCGAGCTCGAGAAGATGGCGACCCCCTGCGAGGACTCCACGTCCATCGCCCAGGTCGGGACGGTTTCGGCCAACAACGACACGGAGATCGGCGACGTGATCGCCGACGCCATGGACAAGGTGGGCAAGGAAGGCGTCATCACGGTCGAGCAGGGCAGCGGGCTCGAGAACGAGCTCGAGGTCGTCGAAGGCATGCAGTTCGACCGCGGCTACCTGTCGCCCTACTTCATCAACAACCAGGACTCCA
>JAPOYW010000018.1 GCA_026706425.1 Gammaproteobacteria bacterium | reverse complement strand
GATCGACCACGTGACTCTGCGCAGGCGCATGGTCGACTGCGGAAAATGACCCTGTCGACGCTAGCCGCCAAGTGACCCTGAGACTTTTCCACCAGGGAGCGGCTGTTCAGGCGGTCCTGAGACCCGCATCGAGTCCTTCGAGTACCTCTGAAATGGACGGGCCTCTCAACGACTGTTTCACGGCCGCGTAGGCGGCGCCGTCAAGTTCCACCATTGCGCGGGCTCGTTTCTGGGCGGTTTCCAGGATCTCGTCGGCGGAAACCACTTCGTCCAGGAATCCCGCGTCCGTGGCTTCCGCTGGCGAGAACATCGTCGCCGCGATCGTCGCGCGGCTGAGATAACGCTTGGAGAGCCGTTCCTTGGCGAGCATCAGTCCGAATGGCGGCAGGTTCATGCCGATGGCGGTCTCGTTCAGTTGAATGCGGAAATCGCCGTCGGTGCCGAGCCGGTAGTCCCCCGTCAGCAGGCAGAACGCACCTAAGGCGACGGCATGTCCGGTGGCGGCGATCACGAGCGGTTGCGGATGGCCGTAGAGGCGCATCATCAGTTGAGCACCGCCGAGGGTCATCTCACGCGTGGCTTTCGGGTCGTCGCCGCGAATGACCCGGAGGTCGAAACCGCCGGAGAAAAGGCCCGGGCGGCCGGCCAGCACGGCCGCTTTCGCTTCGGCCTCGGCACGGTCGAGTTGCTCGTTCACCGCGGCGATCATGTTCGGGCCGAAGGCGTTGGCCTTGCCGTCGTTCATGACGATCACCGCGACGTGATCGATGAGTTCGTAGGTCGTGAATTCGGACATCGTCGCCTCCCGGAAAGCGCGGAGTTTACAACGCGGGTCGCCGGGACCGCCCAGCGCGTTAACATGGCGACACCGCAGGGGGAACGGGTGGGCGTATGAAGCCGCGGGTCGACTGGGTGCTGTTCACGGCCAGCGCCGGACTGATCGTCGCCGTCTGCATTCCGATGGCGCTCGCCCCCGAACGATCCTCCGAGGTCGTCGGGGCCATGTACAAGTGGATCGCCGGCGACATGGGCCTGGTCTACCAGTGGATGGTGGTCGTCTCGACGGTTGTGCTGGCCGTGGTCGCGCTGCGCAAGACCGGCAGTCGTCGTCTTGGGGGGGACGAGGCGGCGAAGGAGTTCTCCGATCTGTCCTGGATCTCGATGCTTTTCTGCGCGGGCATCGGTGCCGGCATCATGTACTGGGCGACCATCGAGTGGGCGTACTATCTCGATCAGCCGCCGTTCGGCGCCGAGCCCGGCTCGCCGGAAGCCGAGGAGTGGGCCGCCACCTACGGCATCTTCCACTGGGGGCTGTCGGCCTGGTGCCTGTACTGCCTGCCGACCGTGGCGATCGCCTACCCGTACTACCAGCGCAAGATCCCCTATCTCCGACTCTCCACGGCGCTCACGGGCCTGTTCGGCGACGACATCGCCAACCGCCCGCTGGGCCGGGTCGTCGATTTCATCTTCATCATCGCCTTGGTCGGCGGCACGGGGACATCGCTTGGACTGGCGACGCCGATGCTGGCTGCCTGCGTCGCGAAACTATTCGGCATCGAGCAGACGGCCTTGCTGGAGTACGCCGTCGTGCTGGCGGCGGTCGCGCTCTTCGCCTACAGCGTATTCCGCGGCCTCACCAAGGGCATCAAGGTGCTGAGCGACATCAACATGTCCGTGGCGGGCGTGTTCGCGCTCTTCGTGCTGTTCACGGGACCCACGCTCTTTGCGTTGAAGCACGGCACCAACAGCTTGGGTCTGATGTTCCAGGACTTCATCCGGCTCAACACCTGGACCGATCCGGTGCTCCAGACGAACTTCGTCGAGGACTGGAGCATTTTCTATTGGGCCTGGTGGCTCGCGTACGGGCCGTACATGGGGATTTTCGTGACCCGGATCTCCCGCGGGCGGACCTTGAGGGAGCTGATCCTCGGAATGGTGGGCTTCGGCACGCTGGGGTGCGCGCTGTTCTACATCACGATAGGCAATACGGCCATGTGGATGGACCTGGAGGGCCTCGTGCCGGCGCGGGAACTCGTTGCCGCCGGCGAGGCGGAGCAGGCGATCGCCAGCGTCATGGCCGCGATCCCCTGGCAGCCGCTGCCGCTCATCGCCTTCATCCTAGTGTCGTTCATTTTCGTGACGACGACCTACGACTCGGCGTCCTACGCGATCTCCGCCTCGGCGACGCGGCAGTTGCAGGCCGGGCAGAATCCCGCGCGTTGGCATCGCGTGTTCTGGGCATTCGCGCTGGCGGTGCTGCCGCTTGCGCTGATGTTCCTGGGCGGGCTGGAGGCGATCAAGTCGTCGGTGCTCGTGGTGTCGCTGCCGCTCCTTGTGATCGGGGTGGCGATGATCGTGTCGTTATTTCGGACGTTGCGGGAGTGAGCGCCCCAACGCCGTCAGACCGATCGACCGCGCGCCCCACGGGCAGTCTAGGGTCGCCGCTACGCTCGATAGAGGGGCGTGTCGGGGCTCGCGGGATTCACCGTTACCGTACCGAGCTTGGGGTTGACCACCAGGTCCATGTCCTCCATGGGCACCGCTCCTAGGAGCACCTCATTGCCCATCACCAAGGCACCGACGAAACAGGTCCGGCTCCCGAACCGAACTTGCACCGGGCCGACGTAGGGTACCGAGGCTCGGGCGCCGTCCGCGACCTCGACGTTGCGCATGGACTCGATCTCAACGCCCAGTTGCTGTGCGACGTCATCGGGAACACAGAGCATCATCGACCCGGTATCTGCCCGTGCGTTGACGACGACAGGCTGCCGTCTCGGCTCACGCGGGTTGCTGAGTTCGACTTCGGTGACGACGTAGCCCATGACGTTCCCCAGTCTAAGCGGCTGGCTCGGTTCGGGCACGACCCGTGAAACCTTCGAACAGGCCTTCCAGCCGGGCCATCCGCTCACGAAGGTCCGCTACGTCGCTGCGCACATCGTGCATCTCGACACGGATGTCATGCATTTCGACGCGAACGGCGCGCAACCCGGTCAGCATCAGCCCCGCAAGTGCAACGCCGACAGCGAGGACGGCAATCAGTTCAGCGCTCATCGTGTTTCACTCCTTGGTCCACACGGCGTGGAACTCACCCCGGCATATGGGTTCCACGTACTCTGTGGAACCGAATCGTAACACCGACGGGTCGGAAAGAGCGTGCGACATCGACCCTCCCCGACGTAAGCGATTTCTCTTTCTTTCGTCCCCAAAGGGCGGAACAATCCGCGCGCCGTCCCGCTCCAAGATTCTGAGCTCGCCCACGGCCATCCGGTCGACGAAGTTACGGAGGTACCGCACCCATGACACGACTGCTGGTCTGCCCGCCCACCCATTACGGGATCGAGTACGTCATCAATCCCTGGATGGCCGGCAACGTGGGCGAGGCGTCGCAGGCGACCGCCATGCGGCAATGGGATGCGCTGGTCTCGATCCTCGAAGACCATGCCGAGGTTTACGGCGCCGAGCCCCAAGCGGGCCTTCCCGACATGTGCTTCGCCGCCAATGGCGGCTTCGTCCTGGACGAGACCTTCGTGCCGTCGACCTTCAGCGTCGCCCAGCGGGAACCCGAGTCCGGCCTGTACCGCGCCTGGGCCGAGGCCGCCGGGTTCGATACTGCCGAGGCGGACGATGCACTGGCCTTCGAAGGGGAAGGCGATGCGCTGTGGTGGCCCGCGAAGGGCAATTCCGCGCCGGTGTTGTGGGCCGGCTACGGGGTACGCACGAGCCTCGAAGCCCATCGGATGCTCGCCGAGCAACTGCACGTCGAGGTGGTGTCGCTGCGGCTCGTCGACCAGCGCTTCTATCACCTCGACACCTGCTTCGTGCCGTTGCCGGACGGGCGCGTGATCTACTACCCGCCGGCGTTCGACGAGCCGTCAAGACAACGGATCGAATCCCTCGTGTCCCCGGATCGACGCATCGAGGTCGGCGACGAGGATGCCTTCGGATTCGCCTGCAACGCGGTTCGACTCGGCAACACCTTGATCACCAGCCATGCCACCGGCGCACTCCGCCAGGCACTCGACGCGTGGGGCTATGACGTGACCACGACCCCGCTGACGGAATTCATCAAGGCGGGGGGAGCGGCGAAGTGCCTGACGCTGGTCCTCGACCAGGATCTGCCCGACGACTTCCGCCAGCGGGCGCCTGTGGAGTCGCCGATCCGGTCGCGATTGGTGGAACTCGAAGGTCACCTCCTCGACGAGGGCGTCATGAACCACGCCTTTGACACCGTCAATCGGTCCGGCAGCGGCTTTCGGTTGGAGCGGTTTCGGGCAGGCGAGCGTAGCGATCAGACGAGCCTGGTGCGTTTCGTGGTGAGTGCGCCGAACCAGGAGCGCTTGGACGACACCATCGAACGACTTGATCAATACGGTGCACGCATGGTCGAAGCCGCAGACCCGGCCACCCTGGTCGCGGTGGACCAGGACGGCGTCGCGCCGGACGATTTCTGCTGTTCGACGATCTATCCGACCGAGATCCGCGTCGACGGAAGCTGGGTTCCCGTAGATCAGCAACGCATGGATGCCGCCATCGTGGTCGATGACAGCGCCGAGCCGCCGACCGCCCGATGCACGTTGATGCGCGACCTACGCACGGGCGACAAGGTCGTCTGCGGCGAGGCGGGGGTGCGGGTGCGGATTCCGGACCCGCGCCATGCGGAGCGCGAGTTCGCCTTCATGTCCTCCGAAGTGACGACCGAACGCCGGGTCGAGGGCCAGATCGAGGAACTGGCGCTGGAGATGCGCCGCATCCGGGCCCGGGAAGGGCGGATCGTGGTGGTTGCCGGTCCCGTCGTGATCCACACGGGCGGCGGCCGGCACCTCGGGGCGTTGATCCGGGACGGCTACGTGCAGGCGTTGCTCGCAGGCAACGCGCTGGCCGTTCACGACATCGAGACGAACTTCTACGGCACGTCGCTCGGCGTCGATCTCAATCGGGGCCTAGGCGTCCAGGGCGGCCATCGGCACCACCTCACCGCGATCAACCGCATCCGCGCAGCCGGGTCCATCGAGGCGGCGGTCGAGGCGGGCGCTGTGACCGGCGGCGTGATGTACGAGTGCGTGAAGGCCGGGGTTCCCTACGCGTTGGCGGGTTCGATCCGCGACGACGGCCCGCTGCCGGACACGATGATGGACCTGCTCGAAGCCCAGGCCGCGTACGCCCGGCTGATCGAAGGCGCGGACCTGATCCTGATGCTGTCAACCATGCTCCACGCCATCGGCACAGGCAACATGACGCCGGCCGGCGTGCGCATGGTGTGCGTGGACATCAACCCGGCCGTGGCCACCAAGCTCGCCGACCGGGGCAGCGTCGAGTCCACCGGCATCGTCACCGACGTGGGGTTGTTCCTGAACCTGCTGGCAGGTGCGGTCGTCGATCCCTAGAAACGAGTCCGCCCATTGCGGATGAGCGGATAACCCTCCCCATTACTTTGCTCCGGATGCCCAAATGCCGGGGTCCCGCGCCATTCGTGTTCCAACGGTATGGACGGCAGAGTCCGGTTGGTCGGACAAACGAACGACCTCGGAGACGCTCTCGATGATTTCTGCCTCGCTCTTGGCGGTAGTGATTCGTTCCGCGGTCGCCGACAATCTCTCCCAATCTTCGGTGTCGCCGAGCAGCGTTTCGACGCGTTCGCCGACCGCTTCTCCGAATCGCGTCGCGGCGACGCGGCGCAGCAAGGCGCGCTGTCCCGCCACGCCTCCCGGCGCCCTTCTGCCACGCCTTCTAGGCGCCACTGTTCGGGCCACTGCGCAATCCGTTCGACCAACGTCATCGTCGCTTCCTCCAAGGTCTCGCCGAGTTCCGGCCCGGCCCCTCCGGGGTTCCGGGCCACCAACTGCCGCATCCACGCCACGAAGGCGCGGCCGAGGCCCGATTGCTGCGGCGAAAGCCAATCCCGGAGCGCCTCGGCCACCCGCGCGACATCCGCCGGCGTTCGGCTCGACCAGATCGCGTAGGGGCTGGGGCCAGTCGGCGAGGGCGCGCCCTTGCGGGCGCGTTCGAGCGGTCTGGCGGCGTTGTCCCGTCCCGCTTGAGCCGTGCGTCAGATCGGGACGGGCGACCACAAGGGGTCGCCCCGACGGGCCGTCATTGACGCATAGGGGACGGGCGACTCAACAGTTCGACAATCTCTACCGTCGAGTCGTCTCGGGCGATGTCTATGAGACTCCGTCCGACTCCATCGGCAATGTCCACACGGGCACCGCGATCGAGGAGCAGCCTGACCGCCGCCGCCTGTTTGCGGAGAACGGCGAAGGCCAGCGGCGTCTGCCAGTCCGCTTCATGGACATCATCGCCGCCTCGCTCGGCACCGATCGTCGATTCGAGCAATGACGGATCGTCGTCCAGGAGCGATTTCAAGTGATCTGGATCCTCCGCCACCACCGCGTCGAACACGCCGATGGGCAAGCTGTTGAGGTAGTTGGCGACTTCGGAGCTACCTGCGGTCATTGCCCATTGCAGCGGGGTTGCCGCGTGGTAGTTGTCGCGCACACCCAAGGACGCGCTCTGGTCGAGCAGCAACTCCACCATCGCCCGGTGCCCCTGGAACGCGGCCTGGTGCAGCGGCGCGACATCGCCCACCCTGCCTAGGTCGAACCCCAACTCCGCCATCAGTCGAACCGCCTCCACGCGGTTCGTCCCGGCTGCGTCGACCACGAGATCGGGCTCCGCTTGCTGTACCCGCTCGATGAGACCGGGATGGTCGTTGACCAACTGCCGCGCGGTGTCGGCATCGCCTGCCTGGCAAGCGCCGATCAACCGCGCCGAGACGTCGAGTTCCGCGGTTTTCGCACCATGCTCTGCCAGGTAGCGGGCCAGATCGGGGTGTCCTGCCCGCACCGCGACTTCATAGAGCGTCTTGCCGCCCGGCGTACGCCCCGTTACGTCGGCACCGTGGTCGATCAGGAGCCTGGCCCGTTCGACGTGGTGTTTCTGGACCGCCCAGTTCAACTGGTAGTCGAGTGTTCGATCGGGGTTCTCGGTGTAGACGCCGTCTTTTTGGGCCCAGCGCCAGTTGTTCCTGTGGTCCCGGTTGAGGCCGTGGTCGAGGAGCATGGCGAGACACTCGTGACCCGGCGTGAACATGGTGTTGTAGAGCGCCTGGCCGTCGTTGGCATCGGCACCGGCGTCGAGCAGCAGCCCAGCCAATGCGACGCAATGTTCGTGGGGAGGTTGGTTGACGGGGCCCATCTCGCCCTCGCCGAATGCGCCGGTCAACGCGGTGAAGCGGTATTGGCCTCCCCACATGTAGTGGCTGTCGGGATCGGCGCCCCGCTCGACGAGAAGCCCCGCGACGCCCAGCGTCGAGTGGCCGTCCAGGTCGAGGCGCGAATAGCAGGCGTAGAGCAGCGGCGCCCAGTCGAAATACCCGCCCCGTCGATTGACCAGCGACGGTTCGCCGTCGAGAAAGCGTTGCACCGTCGCCACGTCGCCGACGCAGGCCGCGTGCCAGATGTCGCGCGTCCCGAGACCGGGATCCGCTTCAAGCATCTTGCGGGCGCGGACGCGGTTGTGCGGCCGGTCGGTCTGGAAATACGTCAGGCAACCGAGCAGCAGGAAATCGGCGTTGTCTCCGGGGTGCGTCGCGTAGGCTTCGAGCTGCCGCCAGGAGCCGAAACCGTATTCCGTCGCTACTGCGCGGCGGGCTTCGGCCGTGGTCACGCCGTGGCTTGATTCGTAGGAGGCCACCCAGGCGTGGATCTCCTTCACGGACTGGCCCCACGGCAGTTGCTTGGGCATCGTCTTTCCCTACCGCCAAAAACGGGTAATGTACTTGACCGGCGTCGCGTTCGTCGCAATGTCGCACGGTCGACGACGCCAATGAACAGCCCACGAAGACGTGCTACGGTGGTAGCACTTCGTGGGGAACTCGCAAGGAGGGTTGCCATGTTCGAATACCCAACATCCCGGCTGCTGGCGCATGCCGCGGGCGCCGCTGGCCTCGTCGTCGCCCTCGCTGCAAACGCCGCCGACGAGCACGCCGTGCTCACGGCGATGAAGGCCGAGCTCGACCGGTCCATGGAGATCCTCGGCGAACAGCCGGTACCGCCCTATTTCCTCAGCTACGAGATCACCGAAAGGAAGAGCATCTCGGCTGGTGCAGCGTTCGGAGCATTGACGGGTAGCGGCGAGTCTCGGGGCCGCATGCTGGACATCGACCTGCGAGTCGGGGACTACGCGCTCGACAACACGCGGCCATTGCGGGAGCAGAATTCCATCTCGTTCTCCAACTTCAACCTCAGCCAGGCGCCCGTCGAAGACGATGTCGACGCGATCCGAGCCCTGCTCTGGTCCGAGACCGACAAGCGCTACAAGCAGGCGCTCGAGGAACTCACCACGGTAGAGACCAATGTGCAGGTCAAGGTGGAGGCGGAGGACAGAGCCGGCGACTTCTCCCGGGAAGAGCCTTCGAAGGGCGTCGAGACCGAACGACCGATCGAAGCCGACCTGGCCACCTGGGAGCAGAAGCTCGAGCGCTACACCGAGCCCTTCGCGCGCTACGGGGAGTTCCACGACGCCAGGGCTACGTTCTCCGCCGGTGCCGAGACGCGCTGGTTCGTGAACAGCGACGGCTCGGAAATCCAGACATCGGAAACCCTGTATCGCCTGTTCGTTTCCGCCAGTACGAAGGCGGACGACGGGATGGTACTGCCCCTCTACCAGAGCTACCTCGCCCTGACGCCCGGCGGACTGCCGGACGACGAGACCGTGGAACGCGACGTCGCCAAGATGATCGACACCTTGCGCGCGCTTCGCGACGCCCCGCTGGTGGAACCCTACACGGGCCCGGCGATCCTGGCCGGCGAGGCGAGCGGCGTATTCTTCCACGAGATCCTGGGCCACCGGCTCGAGGGACATCGCCAAAAGCTCGAAGACGAAGGGCAGACATTCAAGACGCTACTCAACGAACGCGTGCTGCCCGAGAATTTCTCGGTGCATTTCGATCCGACGATGACGCAGCACGGCGGGACCGATCTCGGGGGGACGTACCGGTTCGACAACCAGGGCATCAAGGCGCGCCGGGTCACGGTGATCGACAAGGGCATCCTCAAGGGTTTCCTGTTGTCGCGAAGACCGATCGACGGGTTCCCGAATTCCAACGGCCACGGCCGCAAGCAGGCGGGCTACCGCCCGGTCGCCCGGCAGTCCAACCTGATCGTCGAAGTGGCCGATCCCCTCACCGCGGAGGAACTCAAGGCAGCGTTGGTCGCCGCCATCGAGGCGGAAGGCAAGCCGTTCGGGCTCCGCTTCGAGGCTATTCAGGGCGGGTTCACGACGACCGGCCGCTTCATGCCGAACTCGTTCAACGTGACGCCGCTGGTCGTCTATCGCGTCTACCCGGATGGACGCGAGGAACTGGTCCGGGGCGTCGACCTGATCGGCACGCCGCTCACCACGTTCAGCCGGGTGGCGGCCGGCGACGACCAGATCGCGGTGTTCAACGGCACCTGCGGCGCCGAGTCCGGCGGGGTGCCCGTCTCCGCCGCATCGCCAAGCATCCTGGTCTCCCAGATCGAGGTGCAGAAGAAGGAGAAGTCGCAGGACCGCCCGCCCCTGCTCCCGGCACCCATCGGGGACGACCGTCTGGGCTTTTCGTTCCACTGATCGCAAGAGGAGTCGCGCCATGAAGAACACCACGCTTCGCACCCGCTGCGGCGCCTTCGTGCTGGGGTTGCTCACGATCCTCACCACCCACGCGGACGAGGATGCGCTGATGCAGGCGCTGCGCGCCGAACTCGAGCGCAGCCTTGACGAACTCCAGATGGAGGATATGGAAAAGCCCTACTTCGTGGCCTACACGGTTCACGACACGGAGCGCCTGGGCGCCGCCGCCAGTTTCGGCGCGCTGCTGCCGAGTTCGGAGAGCCGGTCAAGGCGGCTAAGCGTCGAAGTCCGCGTCGGCGACCCCTTGTTCGACAACACGAACTTCCGTTCCATGGGTTCGTTCTCCCCCGGTTTCGGCGGCGGCAGGGCGATACCCCTCAAGGACAACGTCGTCGAGATCCGACGCCAGGTCTGGCTCGCCACCGACGCGGCCTACAAGCAGGCGCTGCAGCAACTCGCGAACAAGCGCGCCACCCTGCAGAACGAGACGCGGACCGAGGAACTCGCCGACCTCGCCCCCCAGGAGCCGTTCACCCATACCGAGGAAGCGAGCCGAACCCTCCCGGACCTGGACGACCTCCAAGACCTGGCGAGGGACCTTTCGGCTCTGTTCCGGGACATGCCGCACATTGCGGACTCCCAGGTCAGCACGGCCGCGACCTACCAGCGGACGTACTACGTCAACAGCGGGGGCTCGTCCTTCATCCGCAACGATCCCTCCGCATCGCTCATAGTCCGGGCCCAGGCACAGGCCGCCGACGGCACGATCCTGCACGATTTCGTGGTCGAGAACGGCCGCACGTGGGACGAGATCGGCAATCCGGACGATCTGGCCAGCGAGGTCAAGGACATGGGCAAGGCGATCGGCGAGCGGATGGGCGCGCCGAAGCTCCCCGACCGGTACATCGGCCCGGTGCTGTTCGAGGGACAGGCCGCGGCCGAACTGTTCGCCCAGGTTCTCGCACCGCGGCTCATCGGCATACGCATGCCCGACACCGAGTCCCGGTTCGCGAGCATGATGGGTCAGGCCGGAAACCCGTTCCTCGACAAGCTCGGCGCCCGCGTACTGCCGAGATTCCTAAGCGTCACGGACGATCCGACGCTCACCGGCGAAGGCTTCGTAGGGGGCTATGCCGTGGACGATGAAGGGGTACCGGCAAGCCCGACGACGCTGGTCGAGAACGGCATCCTCAAGACCCTGCTGACGAGCCGCAATCCGGTCCGCGACATCGAACGCAGCACCGGGAACCGGCGTGGCGGCGGACCCGCGCCGAGCAACCTCGTGGTAACCGCCCGCCGCGGCATGACGCGCGACGAACTGGTCGACGAACTGAAGCTCCTGATGGAGGAGCGGGAAGCCGAGTTCGGCATCGTCGTCCGCCGTCTTGGCAATCCCCTGTTCAAGCCGTCCAACGGCTCCGGCATGTCGATCACCTTCGGAGGACCGCAGCAGCAGCAAAGCAGCGTCGAACCCGCGCTTCTCGCCTACAAGGTCTTTCCCGATGGTCGCGAGGAACTCCTTCGAACGGCGGAGTTCGCCGGCATCGCCGACGCCGTGTTCAAGGAGATCGTCGCGGTGTCCGACTCGGCGACCAACTACACGTCCCTCTATACGCCCATGTCTTTCGGCGGCCTGGCGACGATCATCTCGTTCGGCGGCGCAGGCTTTGCCTCGTCGTTTGGACAGGCCGTCACCGTCTCGGTGCCCGACCTCCTGTTCGAGGAAATCAGCGTCCGCAATCCAACGGGCAACGTCCCGCATCTCCCGGTCGCGGGACATCCGTTCTTCGAGGAGTAGTTTCTCTATCCGCTCCCGGGCGCGTGGGCACCCGGCCACGGATCGCTACGAACGGTGTACGCGCCGAACATGCCTTCGATGAGTTTGTCGTGGGCCTGCTGCCACCTCGCCTTGGCATGCCGTGAGGTCAGGTCCCAAACGCGCACCCAGAACACGCAGGAATAGCTTCTCACTCGCTTCGCCTTTCCCGCCTCGTGGATCGGACTGAGGTGCCTGACTACCTGACCGTCCGTTAGGCGCACGCCGTAGGGGATCGCCCCGAATTCCTGACGCTCGGCTTCGTCTGCGAAGCTGCCGCCGTTTGTCGTCGGGCGCGCCGCCCGGGGGCCGACCGCGTGAATAGTGACCTGTCAACAGGTGCTATTATCAGGTCCATTGCGGATTCGGGAGATGCAGATGGAAACGCGGTTCTCCGAGGATGTCGTACCGTTGACCGATCTAAAGACCAATCCAGGAAGGATCGTCAGGCATGCGGCAGAAGCCGGCCGGCCCGTATTGCTGACCCGACACGGGCGCGGCGTTGCCGTGGTGCAGTCAGTGGCGGAGTACGAATCCGCTACCGAGGAGAGGGCGTTCATGCGCGCCGTCATGTCAGGACTCGCGGACATCCAGGCTGGTAGAGAAGTGTCTTGGAGCGAGGCGAAGACGCGCCTAGGGCTCGAATGACGTCATGTCGGAAGTCGCAGTCCGCTTCGCGGAGTCTGCCGTCGCGGATCTAGAAGCCATCAAGGAGTGGTACGCCGACCAAGGCGTACCGGACGTGGCCGATCGCATTCTAAGTGGGGTTTTCGAACGGGTCGAAAGGCTGCACGAACACCCGGACATGGGCCGGGTCGTGCCCGAGTTCGGCGAGTCGTTCCTTCGTGAACTAATCTACCCACCGTTTCGCATTGTCTACCATCGGAGCACCAAGCTAATACGTGTGATTCGCGTATGGCGCAGCGAACGACTGCTTGTCCTTCCTGAGTAGCACGTAGGGGCCGCCGCGATCAGGTCGGCGCGGGACGGGACAGGCGCGTCCCCTACGGAACCACCGTCATCTCGTCGATGAGCCAGTCGGCGCTGTCGATCTTTTCCATCACCCAGAGCATGTAGCGGGTGTCGACGTGGATCGTGCGGGTGGTGCGGGGATTGAAGTCCCAGTCCGAGACGACGCTTTCCCGCGTGCCGTCGAACAGCAGGCCCACGAGTTCGCCGTTGGCGTTCAGCGTGGGAGAGCCGGAGTTGCCGCCGGTGGAATCGAGATCGGTGAGGAAGTTCACAGGCACGGAGCCGATGGAGTCGAGTCCGTAGGTTCCGAAGTCCTTTGCACGGGCCCGGTCGAGCAGCTTGGCGGGCGCGTTGAACGGCGCCACCCCGGAGTCCTTCTCAAGGATGCCTTCGAGGCGGGTGAAGGGCTCGTAGATCAACCCGTCCATCGGCGATCCGCCCAGGACGGTCCCATAGGTCACCCGCAGGGTTCCGTTGGCATCGGGATAGGTCGTGCGACCCTGGGACCGCTGCCAGTCGATGATGGCCTGCATGTATTGCGGACTGAGCAGGTTGCCGCGACCG
>JAPOYW010000520.1 GCA_026706425.1 Gammaproteobacteria bacterium | reverse complement strand
GGCCCGCGCTACGAAGCGGGGGGAGGCCGTGGCGTGGGGGGGCGCGGGAACGCGGCAGTGAGGAGACCCGGGGTTACCGGCGTATTTTCGCGTAGGCGTTGATCCGTACTGGCGAGCGCAAGCTTGGCGGTCGCTTGTCCGTGCGGCGGTAACGGGAAGAGGATCTCCACGAGGTCGTGTTCGTACAGCAACTCGAAGGATCGTTCGCCGTGGCCGGTCAGAAACAACTTGGTGAATTCGTCGAATAGGCGTGCGGGCGGTATGGCGTTGAGCATCTCGCACATGGGAGCGATGGCCGCCTCGGTAGCGGGATGCAGCTCAAGGTCCAGCTTGGCCGCAAACCGGACGGCGCGCAGAATCCGCACGGGGTCTTCCTGAAACCGGGTTTCGGGCTCCCCGATGAGCCGCAGGGTGCGTGATGAAATGTCCTTCATTCCCTCGCAATAGTCGAGTACGACATCGGCCGAGGGGTCGTAGTAGAGCGCGTTGACGGTGAAGTCGCGCCGGAATGCGTCCTGGTCAATGGTCCCGTAGAGGTTGTCCCGGATGATCATGCCGTCGTCGGAGAGGTGGGGCCCGTGGTCATCCCCCTTGGCAACCGCACGCCGGAACGTCGACACCTCGATGATCTCGCGACCCACTCGAACATGCACGATTCGGAACCGTCGGCCCACGAGGCGGACCCGGGGAAAGACCTTTCTCACGTCCTCCGGCGTCGCGTCGGTCGCGACATCGAAGTCTTTCGGCACCTTGCCGAGCAACAGGTCCCGTACACAGCCACCGACGAGATAGGCATCGAATCCGGCGCCGCGCAGCTTGTCGATCACGGTGACCGCTTTCTCGGACACACGAGTGCGGTCGATGTCGTGTTCGGTAATCCGCTTCAGCAAGGAGAAGGATGGCGTCTCGAAGGGTGCGGCGATTGTATAGCCAGCGGCACCCACCTTCCACCTGCACCGACCTGTTGAGCCCGCCCTTGGGGAGGCCCATGGCAACAAACGACTCCCGGGGATGCTAGCGCGTCTCGTGAGTACACGAGCCCTTCAAGAGTAATTCGATGCGTTGTTCCAATTGCGGCCGGCGTGTGTACGTCAGGGCGCTGAAGGCGTCTAGCGTCGGGGACCGCGGGTGCGGGTACGACGTCGCGGAATGTTGAGTCGCTGGCGGCGTTCCCAGAGGCTCTTCCGGCTGATCCCCAGCGCCTTGGCAAGCTCCGTCTCGGTGAGACGATCTTCGTTGTCGAGGACGAAACGCAGGAAGTAGCCCTCCAAGCTGCTCGAGGATTCTCGTTGTGCGTCGGCCTGGGCAGCGTGCGTTGTGTCGGCGTGGATGGGTAGCATGTCGGCGGCGATGGTGGTCGACTGGCATAGGATCACGGCGCGCTCGAGGGCGTTCTCGAGTTCCCGCACGTTTCCGGGCCACCGGTAACGCCGCATTGCCGCCATTGCCGCTGCCGACAGGGCGAGTTCACGCTTGTTGAACTTGCCGGCGAGGCGCTCGAGCACAGTCTGCGCAATGGCGACCACGTCGTCGCCGCGTTCGCGCAAAGGGGGGACATGGAGGGAAACCGAGTTGAGCCGAGCGAACAGATCCTCGCGGAACTGTCCGCTCTTGGTCAATTGCCGCAGGTCGCGATGGGTGGCGGCAATAACGCGGACATCGACGTGGTGGACCTGTGAACTGCCGAGGCGACGAAACGTACCGTCATCCAGGTACTGGGCCAGGCGCGCTTGCGCGCTCGTCGGAAGGTCGCCGATTTCGTCCAGAAAGAGGGTGCCGCCATGAGCTGCTTCGAGCAATCCGCGTCGCGTCGCGGAGTCGTGTGTCGAGGAAGGGTTCGCCGAGCCGCTTCCGAAAAGCTCCACCTCGATCAACGTCTCGGGAATCGCGGCGCAGTTGAAGGTGATCATCTGGGCATGGCTTCGCCGGCTCGCCGAGTGAAGGGCCCGGGCGATCAGTTCCTTTCCCGTGCCGGACTCACCGAGAATCAGTATCGACGACTCGGTCGGGGCCACGGAAGTGGCCTGGTCGAGCAGCTCTCGCATTTCTTCGCATTGGCCGATGATGGGCGACAACGCCGAACGGTCCGCAGGCACGCTGGCCGAGGCGACGGCACGTTCAATCGCCGCGATCAGGGCGTTCGCTTGAAATGGTCTCGGCAGGTAGTCGGCGGCCCCGCATCGCATGCACTCAACCGCCTCGGGGATGCTCGGCGAGTCGGCCAAGAGCACAACCGGCGCCGGAGCGGCCGTTGCAACGAGGTTCGACGACGCGGCGGCCACGGACGCATTGGCGACGACGATGTCCGCTTGCGCGCTGCCGATGGCCACCCGGTCCGCACGGGATGCTTCGACGACGCCGAACCCGTTGCGTTCGAACTCCTCCCGCAGTTGTCGGCGGCTCGAGTCGTCCTGTTCGATCACGAGCACCCGGGTCATCTCGTCAATACTAGCAGGACAATTGCGCCTCCCTCGGGCGTTTGTTTTCGTGAAAGAATCGGCGTACGACAAGTGGCGCTGTTGTAGCGGCGAGGCGATACCATGAACGAACTGTCGATGGGCACCCTGCTGCTCGTCATCGTCGTGCTGACCATCTTTTCCGCGTATTTTGCCGGATCGGAGACGGCGATGATGGCGCTGAACCGCTATCGGCTTCGGCATCTCGCTAACGAGGGCCACCGGGGTGCGCGCAAGGCCAACCGCCTGCTGCAACGGCCCGACCGTCTGCTGGGCGTCATCCTCGTTTGGAACAATATCGTCATCATCTTCGCCGCTTTTTTCGCCGGCGAGGTCTCCAGCCGGCTGCTGGGCGATGGTGTGGGACCGATCCTCGGCGCGGTGCCGTTTACGGTCTACCTGCTGATCTTCGGCGAAGTGACCCCGAAGACCATCGCGGCGGCGAGACCGGAAACGTTCGGCTTTCCGTCGGCCTATCTTCTGCAACCGCTGCTGAAGATCTCCCATCCATTGGTTGTTTTCGTCAACCGGATCAGCAACCTGATGGCGGCACCGTTGATCGCGCGGGCCGAGGAGAAGTCCGAAACGCTTTCGGTCGCCGAACTCAAGACCGTGTTGAACGAGCACACGACGCTCCCCCGCGACCATCAGGACATGATCGTCGGCATTCTGGACCTGGAGAACGCCACGGTGGAGGACATCATGGTGCCCCGCGCCGAGATCGCCGGCATCGACATCAACGACGACACGGCGACGATCCTCGAAGCGATCGAGAGTTCACAGCACACGCGCCTGCCGGTGTACCGGGAGCACATCGACGACGTCGTGGGCATCCTCCACTTGCGGCGCGCGTCCCGTTTCACGAGCCGGGAAACATTCAGCAAGGCCGCCCTTGTGCAGGAGACGGAGGAGCCGTACTTCGTCCCGATGAGCACGTCGCTCCACACCCAGCTCTTCAACTTCCGGCGACACAAGCGGCGCATCGCGCTGGTGGTCGACGAGTACGGCGGGATCCAGGGCATGGCGACGATGGAGGACATCCTCGAGGAGATCGTCGGCGAGTTCACGACCGACTTCACCTCCGACCTGGGCGAGATTCATCGGCAGACCGACGGATCCTACGTGATCAACGGCAGCGTCCTGGTCCGCGACGTGAACCGCGCGCTCGGCTGGGATCTCCCGACCACGGGTCCGCGGACCATGAACGGGCTCGTCCTCGAGTACCTGGAGGCGTTTCCGGACGGTCAGGTCGGGGTACGGATTGGGCGCTACGCGATCGAGACGGCCCGCATCACGGACAACGTCATTCGCACTGTCAAGGTGATCGAGCTGCCGGACGACGCACCCTGACGTCAGCGGTCGATAGCGAAGAAACCGGCAAGTGCGGTGCCCTGCGGCACGCGGGCGATGTCCCATTCGTCAACCGCCCAGGCGAGCATGGTCTCGACCCGATCGAGGGGCGGATCGAAACCGAGCAGCGAGAGTACGGCGGCCAGGTTGTGCGGCGCCCATCGATTGTCGATGGCGGTTGCACGGTTGTGCTTGGACAGCTTGACACCGGATCCTTCGACCACCACCGGAAGATGAGCGTAGGTGGGCGCCTCCATCCCGAGCCACCACGCGAGCAGAAGCTGCTCGGGGGTGTTGTCCAGTAGATCGGCACCCCGGACGACATTGTTCACGCCGATTGCGAGGTCGTCGACGACGACCGCCAGGGGATACGAGGCGAAGCCATCGCGGCGTCGCACGATGAAGTCGCCCACCGTGCGGTGGGACATGTCCACGTGGCCCTGTACCCGGTCCGTGAATCCCGGGGCCGCCGACTCGGCTCGAACCCTCAGGGCGTTGCCGTCTGGGGGCAACCCTCTGTCTCGGCATGTTCCCGGATACCGATCGAGCCCGCGCAGTTCCCGACGGGTGCAACCGCAGGCGAAGCATCTCGCCCCCAGTTGTGAAATCGCGACGTCGTGGCGTTCTTGGTGATCGCTTTGCCGATGAACGCGTCCGTCCCAGCGGAGACCATGCGACTCCAGCGCGGCAAGAATGGCCGACTCGGCGTCGGGGTCGACGCGGGGCGCGTCCAGATCGTCGATTCGGACCAGCCAGGTGCCGCGTGCGGCGCGTGCATCGAGCCAGGATGCGACTGCGGTCAGCAGCGACCCAATGTGCAGGGGACCCGATGGCGTCGGCGCGAACCGACCGACGTAGTCCGCCGCCGGTTGTTTGCCGTTGTCTTCCTTGGGGTGGGCGCTCCTCGGCGTCACATCAGCCGCGGAGCTGTTTCTCGCGGAGTTCGTCCAGGGACTTGCAGTCCACGCATTGGGTCGCGGTGGGTCGGGCCTCCAGGCGACGAAGACCGATTTCGACGCCACAGGTGTCGCAGTAGCCGTAGTCGTTGCGGTCGATCCGGTCCAGGGTTTCGTTGATCTTGCGGATTAGACGACGCTCTCGGTCGCGGGTCCGCAATTCGATGCCGAGTTCCTCCTCGCGCGTGGCGCGGTCGAGCTCGTCCGGGAAGTTGGAGGCTTCGTCCTGGAGCTGGTTGACGGTTCGATCCACCTGCTCCATGAGTTCGCGACGCCATTCGTTGAGGATGTGGCGGAAGTGGGCAACCTGGTCCGGGTTCATGTACTCCTCGTCCGAACCGGGGGTGTAGGGCACGAAGTTCCGAAACGGGGAGACGCCGCCGGTGGAGGTTCCCAGGATTGAATCCTTGGTCTCGATGGACGTTCCGCTGGTTGCTTCGTTGGTCATGGCTTTACCGGCAATCCTATTGATCCAGTATGCTTGGCCGCCGCCAAGGTCTCTCTCTCGAGAGGGCATCTCTTGTCGAGAGGGCCTCTTCCGAGAGGGCCTCTTTCGAGAGGGCGCGTAACCTACCAAAAGGACTTCGCAATAACCACATCGAAAGCGTTACGGGAAGTTACGGATCGGTGAGGTTCGATCCGCCCCTTCAACGCGCCACCCTGATCCGCCGCTACAAGCGCTTTCTCGCCGATGTCGAGACCGCTGCGGGAGAAACGCTGACCCTGCACTGTCCCAATACCGGGGCGATGACAGGCTGTGCCGACCCCGGCAGCGCCGCGTGGTATTCCACCTCCGCCAACGAGCGTCGCAAATACGCGCACACGCTGGAAATCGTGGGTGATCCCGACGGCCATCTAATCGGAATCAACTCGGTCCGCGCCAACGCCTTGGTTGTCGAGGCGCTGGCGGCCGGCATCCTCCCGGGGTTCCCGGCGGACGGACGCTTGCGGCGCGAAGTGGCGATTCCGGGGCAGACGGGACGCCTCGACCTATTGGTGGGCGATGTATACGTCGAGGTGAAGTCCGTCACCCTCAAACTGGCCGATTCGGGTGCGTTTCCCGATGCGGTGAGCGTGCGGGCGACGCGCCACCTGGACACCTTGGCACGCCTGGCGCGTACGGGGCGCCGCGCCGCGCTGGTGTTCTGCGTTCAGCACACGGGCATCGACGCCGTGCGCAGCGCCGACGAGATCGACCCCGACTACGGACGGGCGTTGCGGCGAGCAGTGGCCGACGGGGTGAACGTAGTGGCGGTGCGCTGTCGGGTGACGACGTCGGAAATCGCTCCGGTAGGTGTTGTCCCGGTGGACGTGCCGGGTTTAGCGTGCGCCCCCTAATGGAGGGATCGACTACGGACGGTAACGACCCTTGATGAGAGCATAGTCCTCCACATGGTCGAGGCGGGCACCGTGCTTAGCCACCAGCTCGGCGGCGGCGAAATTGGCGAAACCGGCGGCCGTACTCGGCTCGGCGCCGTTCACGCGAGCGTGCAGAACGGCACCTGCGTACATGTCGCCCGCGCCGGTGGTGTCCACGGCTTCGCTCGCGAACCCGCGAACGAACTGCCGTTTGCCTTTGGCAACGGCGAGGCTGCCGCGCGCTCCGAGCGTAATGTTGAGGAACGGGGCGATGTCGCTGAGTTCGGCGACGGCAATATCCAAACGATCCGTTCCGGCCCAGGTCAGCGCTTCTTCCTCGTTGCAGAACAGTTGGTGGACGCCGTTGCCGAGCATGTCGATGAGCCCGTCCCGGAAGTGGACGACCATGGACGGGTCCGCGAGAGACAGGCTGGTCCGCACCCGGCCGAGTTCGGCGACCTGCCGGGCCTGGACGGCGGCCTCTCGGCCGGACTCCGAGGACGCCAGGTATCCCTCGACGTAGAAGTACGCGGACCCCGCGATGCCGGCCTCGTCCAGGTCCTGCGGCCCCAGTTCGGCCGATGCACCGAGAAACGTCGTCATGGTTCGTTCGGCGTCCGCCGTGATGAGAGTCAGGCATCGACCTGATTTGCCACGCCCATCGCGTGTTCCCGCGGTGGCGACGCCGGCATTGCCGAATTGCGTCAGAAAGAAACGGCCGAGGTCGTCGTCCGCTACGCGGCAGGAATAGGCGCCGCGGCCGCCGAAGGCATGTACCGCGAACACGGTATTCGCGGCGGATCCGCCGGCGCGACGTTTGGGTTCGTGGTCGTGAAGCCTCTCGGCCAGTGCGTCGATGCGGGCCTCGTCGACCAGGGTCATGTGGCCCTTGGGGAGGTCCATGTCGCGCAGATAGGTGTCGTCGACGGTGTACTCCAAGTCAACGAGGGCGTTGCCTAGCCCGTAGACGTCGTAGTGCGCGGGACGCGATTCCATTTGTCTAGGGCGTTACTCGAAGCCGGCGAAAACCCGATCGGCTGCCTCGAGGGTGCGAACGACCTCGTCGTCGCCGTGGGCACCCGAAACGAATGCCGTTTCGAATGCAGACGGGGCGAAGTAGACACCCTGTCCCAGCATGGCGTGGAAGAACCGACCGTACCGGTCGACGTCGGCGGTCGAGACATCGTCGTAGTTCTCAACCGCGCCGTCCTTGAAGAACAGGCTGAACATGCCGCAGGTCCGGTTCAACGCGAGTGGGACGCCGTGCGTTCCGGCCACCACCGCCAAGCCGTCGGCGAGGCAGTCGGTCGTCGACGCGAGGGAGTCGTAGAACGCCGCATCGAGCGATTCGAGCATGGCGAGTCCGGCGGTCATCGCCAGCGGATTCCCGGACAGCGTGCCGGCCTGGTACACCGGGCCGACCGGTGCGAGCCGGTCCATGATGTCGGCTTTGCCGCCGATGGCGCCAACGGGGAGGCCGCCGCCGATCACTTTTCCGAGCGTGGTCAGGTCCGGCAGCACGCCGTAGCACCCTTGGGCGCCCGCGGACCCGATGCGGAAACCGGTGATTACCTCGTCGAATATCAGCACCGAGCCGGCATTCGTGGTCAGTTGCCGCAGTGCCTCGAGGAACCCGCCCCGGGGGGGCACGCAACCCATGTTTCCCGCGACGGGTTCGACGATGACGGCAGCGATGTCCTCGCCGTAGCGCTCAAGGGCTGCGGCGACGGCGGAGGCATCGTTGAACGGCAGCGTCAGGGTGTGTTTCGCGGTGTCCTCGGGGACGCCGGGCGAGTTCGGGAGTCCGAGAGTCAGCAGGCCGGATCCCGCTTCGGCGAGGAGTGCATCGGAATGGCCGTGGTAGCAGCCCTGGAACTTGACGATCATGTCCCGGCCCGTATGGCCCCGTGCCAATCGGATGGCGGTCATGGTCGCCTCGGTGCCGGAGTTGACCATGCGCACTTTCTCGATGGCGGGGAACCGGTCGACGACGGCTTCCGCCAACTCCACCTCGATCTCGCTCGGTGCACCGAACCCGAGCCCGCGCAGGGCACGGGCGCGTACCGCCTGGATCACGGGGGGGAAGGCGTGACCCTGCAGCATGGGTCCCCAGGAACCGACGTAGTCGATGTAGCGGTTGTCGTCCACGTCGGTGAGCCAGGCACCCTTGCCACCCGCGAAGAAGATCGGCGTGCCGCCGACGCCCTTGAAGGCACGGACGGGCGAGTTCACACCGCCCGGGATGCTGCGTTCCGCCCGGGCGATCAGGTTGGCCGACTTGTCATGATCCATTGATTCACCACCAAGCTTGTCGTTCGATGTCCTCTCGCGTCAGCACGCCGACCACGGCGATCGGTTCATCCTCCGGGGGCTTCGTCGACTCCGCGCGAATGACGCACAAGGCATCGCCGCGGGTGCGATTGAGTTCCGTCAGCGCTTCCTGCAGCGTGGCCCGCACGTCGACGATGCCGCTGCCGCCGGAAGGCGTTGCCGTCAAGTCGGGCGGGTCGGTCGCGGCGGCGCGCTTGCCATGGTAGGCGACGACGTCCTCGGCGTTAAGCACTAGCGGCATCCCGCCGGGAATGTCGACCACGATCCAGTCGGGCTTCGTCGACAACGCCGAGTTCAGCTCCGCCGGTTCGGGTCGCCTTGGCAGTCGAACGACGTTTCGGGACATCAGGCTGGCGACGCCTACGCGCATGAGGTGTTGCGCTGCGGGGTGGGGAGGATAGCGAACGCCGAGCGTGGCCAACGTGGTCAGCAAGGCGGACCGTTGCTTCAGCAACTGGCTGACCGTCAGCGTCGCCACCGCGATGATTAGCATCGCAGGCAGGATGACCTTGGGGTTGGCGGTAAGCTCCAGGACGGCGACCAGCGCGGCCAGCGGCGCTTGGAGCACCGCTGCCATCATCGCCGCCATGCCGAGCATGACGTAGAGGGCGGGGTCGGATGCAAGGTCGGGAACGAGTGCGTTGCCGGCGGCGCCCAACAGGCCGCCCAGCACCGCACCCATGACAAGCGTCGGTCCAATGATGCCCACCGGCAGCCCGACCCCTACGCAGGCGGCGGAGGCAACTGTCTTGGCGATCAGGATCACCAGCAGACTCGTCCAAACGAAGTTGTCGAGCAAGGCCTGGTTGACGGTGTCGTAGCCGACACCGAGTACCTGCGGGGCAATGATCGCCGCAACCCCCGTGATCGCACCCGCCGCGGTGGCTCGCACCCAGAACGGACACGTTCGGAATTCCGCGAAGGTCTTGACGAGATAGATGAACAAGCCGCCGAGGAGCCCCACGACGATGCCCGACACCATGATGTACGGGACTTCCAGCAGCGAGCGGAGATCGGTCGTGAGCCCCGAGAATTCGATGACGTCGCCGAGATACCAGCGGCTGAGCACCGTGGCCGTTACCGTGGCGATGATGATGGGGATGAAGCTCACGATCGCGTACTCCATCATGACCACCTCCATGGCGAAGATGACGCCCGCCATGGGCGTGTTGAAGGATGCACCGATCGCGGCCGCGGTCCCGCAGGCCACCAGGGTTCGGACACAGTTGTCGGGTAGCCGGAGTGCTTCCCCGAGCAGGCTGGATGCGGCGGCACCGAGATGAACGGCCGGACCCTCGCGCCCGCCCGACAATCCCATTGAGAGTCCGAAGACCCCGCCGACAAATTGGTTGATCGCGCTCTTGAGGGGTAGCCGGCCACGATGGCGTGCCAGGCGTTCCATGACGTGAGCGACACCGAAACGACGGGAGTCCGGCGGCAGGCGATTGAGCAGGACGCCAAGGCCGAGTGCGCCCAGGATCGGCAGGATCACTCGCAATTCGAGGCTCAGTGCCCCGGGACCGTCGGCGGTCTGGCCGTGCAGCAGCCAAGAGACCCCTTCGATGGCGCCCCGGAAAAGCAGCACGACGACGCCTGTCACCAAGCCGACGGCTACCGCCAGAACCGATAGCTGCCCTAGTGCCGCACTTTCGGAAAGCTGGCGGCGAAGGAACTCCATGGCGCCCGTTGCGGACGATCGGCGAGTAGACGACAGAACGGGTCCCCTTGCCTGTGGGAAGGACTCAAGCCGTTACTATAAACCGCGATGTGGCGCGTTGCCGTGGCCTCGCCAAGGCTGAGGCCGGTGAGGCCGGCAGCCGCCGCTCGGCTGGCAGATGTTCTGCGTATAATCGACCGGATGGATACGAACATACAGTTCTCTTCGCGAGCCGCGGGCAAGGTGCGCGAGTTGATCGAAGACGAGGGCAACGTCGCCCTCAAGCTGCGCGTGTTCATCACCGGCGGCGGTTGCAGCGGCTTTTCCTACGGGTTCACGTTCGACGACAGCATCGCGGCGGACGATTCGGTCGTCGAGCGCGACGGCGTAACGGCGGTGGTGGATCCGATGAGCTACCAGTACCTGGTGGGTGCCCGGATCGACTACAAGGAAGATCTCTCCGGCGCCCAGTTCGTGGTCACCAATCCCAACGCGTCCTCTACCTGCGGCTGCGGCAACTCCTTCGCGATCTAGCGGCGCCTACCCGCCCGGGTAGATGGCGCCGAGCACCCGTGGACCCTTGGCGCCCGTCACCGCGGGTACGTTGCTCGGTTGCCCGCTTACGGTGCGGTACGCGAACCAGGCGAAGGCCGCCGCCTCCAGGCCGTCCCCGTCGACGTCCAGATCGTCGGAACGAAGGATCCCGTAGCCCGGCAGATTCGCCGCAAGACGGCCCATGAGCGCGCGGTTGTGTCGACCGCCGCCGCAGACGACGACATCGCCGGTCCCCGGTCCCCAGCGCCCGACGGCGGTGGCGATGCTCCAGGCGGTGAACTCGAGCAGCGTGGCTTGGACGTCTTGGGACGGGGTGTCGAACGGCGCGGACACCCGGAGCACGTAGTCGAGGTTGTAGCGTTCCTTGCCGGTGCTCTTCGGTGGTGGTCGCGACACGAACGGATCGAGCCTAAGCGCTTCCAGGAGCTTCGTGGCCACCTCGCCGTGCGAGGCCCATGCGCCCCCGCGGTCGTAGGGTTCGCCCTTGCAGTGCCTGGCCCAGGCGTCGAGTAGCGCGTTGCCGGGACCGGTGTCGAAACCGAGGATCGCGTCGGACGCCGCGGACAGTATCGTCGCGTTGGCGATGCCGCCGACGTTGACCACGATCCGGTGCCGTTCGGCATCCCGGAACAGGGCATCGTGGAACAACGGCGCGAGTGGCGCGCCTTGACCGCCCGCAGCCATGTCACGGCGACGCAGGTCGGCGACCGTGTCGATTCCGGTGGTTTCCGCGACGCGGTTCGGATCGCCGATCTGCATCGTAAACGGGGGTGTCGAGTCGGGCCGGTGGCGTATCGTCTGGCCATGGCAACCGATGGCCCGGATGGCGCTTGGCGGGATCCCCCAGGTTTCCAGACATCCGAGAACGGCCCTACCGATGAACTCGCCGAACGCGGCATCGCAAGCTCCTGCCCGGTCGATTTCGTCGTCACCTGGGCTGCTGAGTGCGACGAGGGCGGTCGCCAAGGCGACCGGCAGCGCCACGGTTGTGGATTCGGCGATGCGCGGCACCCCGGCGGACATGTCGACAACGGCAACGTCCAAGCCATCGACGCTCGTACCCGACATGACGCCTACGTAACGCATGGTCCTGGCGATGTTCGGATGCCTATTCTTCGCCCGGCGACTCCGATGGATCCACGTAGGCGAGCTGGCGGTCCTTCCTGTGACTTGCAAGCGATCCGAGAAGCGCGGAGGTCGATACGTCGAAACGCTCGCGCTCGGCGGCGTCGATGGGTTCCGCCGGGGGCATCGAGACCCGACGCGGATTGGTGTGTATGCCGTCGACGAGGAACTCGTAGTGCAGATGCGGCCCGGTGGCCCATCCGGTGGCGCCGACGTAGCCGATCACCCGGCCTTGGTCGACCCGTGTGCCGGGCGCGATGCCGGGCGCGAACCGGGACAGGTGCAGGTACTTGGTCTGGTACCGTTCACCGTGCTGGATCACGATGTAGTTGCCCTTCGAGGACGATTTGGAGCGTGTCGAAACCACGCCGGCGCCGGCAGCCTTGACCGGGGTTCCGGAAGGTGCCGCGTAGTCGATGCCGAGGTGCGGCATCGTGCGCTTCCACAACGGATGGAGCCGGTTGCGGCTGAAGTTGGAACTGATGCGCGAGTAGTCCAGCGGTGCGCGCAGAAACGTCTTGCGAAGGTTCTTGCCCGTGGGGCTGTAGTAGCTCGCGTTGCCGGCGCTGTCGACGTAGCGCACGGCCTTGTAGCTCCTGCCTCGATTGACGAATTCAGCGGCCAAGATGTCGCCGAACTCCACGAACTCGCCGTCGAGCTGCTGTTCTTCGTACAGGACGTGGAACTCGTCGTTCGGCTGGACCTCCAGGAACATGTCGATGTCCCACTTGAAGACATCCGCCAGGCGCTGCGCGAAAGCGTCGTTGAGTCCGATACGTTGGCATGCCCGGAATAGCGAATGCTCGATGCTCGCCTGCGCGTATCTCCGTACGGCGTCCGGCTCGTTGACCTCGGTCGAGACCTCGAACTCGTCCCCGACCCGATGGAACTTCACCGTCTCCCAGGGCCCCGGCCGGTATTCGAGGTGGACCAGGTTGCGCTCGGCGTCCCGACCGAATTCGATCTCGTGGCCCGGGTAGAGTTTCGCCAACTGCTTCCCCGGCTGGCCGCTTTCGACAAGGAGATGCAGGTCGCGGGCGGCCAGGCCGTGGCGTTGGAAGATCGTCGAGAGGTTGTCGCCCGACCGTACCTCGGTCGTGAACGTCTCGAGACTCGGTTGTGGCGGCGGCGAGGGAGCGGGGTCTGGCGATGGCTTGGGCGTTGGTGCGGGACTGGCGGCGGCC